>NZ_JAMYSA010000006.1:0-122380 GCF_040321735.1 Mesorhizobium sp. M0293 | reverse complement strand
CCGCGTGGCCGCGCGGCCCCCCCGCCGCCGCCGGCCCCCCCCCCCCCCGGCGCGCCGGCGGCGGGGGGGCCGCCCCCCCGCCCGCGCCGCCGCGGCGCCCCCCCGCGGCGCCGACCCCACCCCGCTCCGCTTCGCGGATCGACCCTCCCCACAAGGGGGAGGGTAAAGCTCTCAGAACTCAATCCCCTGCTGCGCCTTAACGCCCGCGGAAAAGTGATGCTTGGTCACACCCATCTCGGTGACGAGATCGGCGGCCTCGACCAGCGCCGGCTTGGCGTTGCGGCCGGTGACCACGACATGCAGGCCCTCGCGCCGGGCCTTCAGCGCCGCAACCACGGTGTCGAGATGGAGATAGTCGTAGCGCAGCGCGATGTTCAATTCGTCGAGCACCAGCAGGCTGATCGACGGGTCGGCCATCAGTTCGAGCACCTTGACCCACGCCGCTTCAGCCGCGGCGATGTCGCGCTTCAGGTCCTGCGTCTCCCAGGTGAAGCCCTCGCCCATAGCGTGCCATACGACGCGGTCGCCGAAGGCGGCAAAAGCGTCCTTCTCACCGGTGTGCCATTTGCCCTTGATGAACTGGACGACGCCGACGCGCTTGCCGTAGCCGAGCATCCGCAGCGCCAGGCCGAAGGCGGCTGTGGTCTTGCCCTTGCCCGGGCCGGTGTTGACGATCAGCAGCCCCTTCTCGACCGTCTTGCTCGCCACCTCGGCATCCTGCACCGCCTTGCGCTTGGCCATCTTGGCGCGGTGGCGTTCTTCATCCTTATTGTCGATGTCGGTCATGTCATTTCACCTTGAGCGGCAGCCCCGCCACCATCAGCAGCACTGTGTCGGCGACGGCAGCGACCTGCTGGTTGAGCCGGCCCGCGGCATCACGGAAGCGGCGCGCGAGTGCGTTATCAGGCACGATACCTTGCCCGACTTCATTGGAAACCACGAACCAGGGCCCGCGCGGCCGCGACAGCACGTCCGCCAGCCGCCGGCATTCCAGCTCGAGGTCGTGTTCGGCCAACATATGGTTGGTCAGCCACAATGTCAGGCAGTCGACAAGCACCGGCTGGTTGTCGGGCAACGCCGCGAGCGCGCCGGCAAGATCGAGCGGTGCGTCGATGGTCGTCCAGCCTTCGCCGCGCCGCGACCGGTGCTGCGCGATGCGCTCACGCATCTCGTCGTCATAGGCTTGCGCGGTGGCGATATAGGTCCATGGCGAGGGCAAGGCCGTCGCCAGATTTTCGGCGTGGGGGGGGGGGGGGGGGGGGGGGGCCCCGCGGGCGGGGGGGGGGGGGGGGGGGGGGGGGGGGGGGGGGGGGGGGGGCGGGGGGCGGGGCGGGGGGCGGGGCGGCCGCCCCCACCGCCGATGAGGAAGGTCAGTGCCTTGCTGTCAGGCAAAGCTGTCGCGCAGGCTGGTCGCCGTACCGGTAAAGCGGCCACGCACCACGCCGACGACCGCGCCGAGCACCAGCCAGAACACCAGATTGGTCACTGTCACCGCCACCACGAACTGGTGATGCAGGCCTTCCGGGATCGGCGTCTCGAAACTGTCGGGCTGCGGCGCGCCGACAATATGCGGCGCGACGATCAACGCCACGGCCAGGATCGCCAGCGGCAGCGACTTGCGAAAGGCGATCAGGCCGAGCCCGGCCGCGGTCGCCGCCACCGTTGCCCACCACCAGATCTGGCGCTCGGTCAGATCGGCCGCGGGCATGGCCGGCAGTTCCGGCGGCAGGCCAAGACCCGGTGCCAGCGTGAACACGGCAAAGCCGGCCAAGCCCCAGAAGACGCCCTGCCGCCAGCCACCGATGCCGCCGGCGAATTCGGAGACTGCAACCAGAATCAGCGCGAAACCGATGCCGGTGACAATATTGGCAAGCACGCTGAAGGCGAAACGCTCGAAACCGTCTGCCGGCGCCCAACCCTCATCTTCGGCGGCCGGAGCGACTTCCGCCGCCGGAGCGGCTGTGCTCGTGGCATTGCTATCCGTTGGGGCCGGAGCGGCATGGTCATGGTGATGCCCGCCACCAGCCTGTTCGTAGACTTCCGCCTTCAGGATCAGCGGCACGGTGGCGTAGGCCTGCATGCAGGCGAGAACGACACCGGCCACGAGCCCTGCGATCGCCGCGATGAACACGACGTTGCGAAACAGGTTCATGATGTCAGATCCTCGTCAGTGGCAGGGAAACGCCATCGAATGGCGATAGTCGTGAGCCGCATTGTGGACTGCATCGATATGCGAGAAGCCGACAAAGCCCATCACGAAGATGCCGAGAAACGCAGCAAGAGCGAGCTGCATGAAGCGCGACTGCGAGGAGACGGAGGCGCCGAGGGAGACGGAAGCAGTAGTCATGTCTTGTCCTTTCGCCCTCCACCCGAGGGCATCGAAGTCAGTTTCCTGTCGCCGGCAGGTCTCCTGGCTCACGGATCAGCGCCCTTCCCCACCTTCCCGAAGAACAATCTTCAGTGGCATATGGAGAGGACTACCGCACACAGTTGCGGGGGCAGCCACGGCATTGGGCGAAACTCGCCCGCACCGCATTCCCTCTTGGCTCCAAAATGGAACCGACGACATCAGCGACTATAGGCAGAATCCTCGCCTCCGGCAAACCAAATTCCGCCGGCAACCATTGCGAATGCGTCGTGCCAGGCAAGGGCCGCCGGTGCCGCAATTGACAATTTTCCTGGCCGGGTGTCGGCTGGCACCTCCATAGGAAGCCAGCCCATGCAGCCCATTGCCAGCGAGCGCGATCCCTACAACGGCCTGACCCGGACCGAACCGACGCTGCCTTCGTCGGCCTATTGGGATGCAGGCACCTACCAAAACGATCTCGACGCTATCTGGTACAGAAGCTGGCTGCTGGTCTGCCGCGAGGCCGACCTTGCGCAACCGATGGCTTTCCGCACCTTCCGCATCGGCACGCAGGGGATTGTCGTGCTGCGTGACGAGACCGGCGAACTGCGCGCCTTCCACAACACCTGCCGCCATCGCGGCTCGCAGCTTTGCCGGGAAAGCGAAGGCCGGCTGAAGGCGCGGCTGATCACCTGCCCCTACCACGCCTGGTCTTATTCCCTGCGCGGCGATCTCGTGCGCGTGCCGTCGAAATCGCTGCCTGAAAATTTCGACAAGGCCGATCATCCGCTTTATCGCGTAGCGCTCTCGGTGTGGCGCGGTTTTATCTTCGTCAATCTCGCTGAAGACGCGATCGGTTCGGCGCAGACATCCTTCGATCCCGCATCCGGCGATCTCGGCAACTGGCCGCTGGAGACGTTGGTAAGCGGCCATGTGCTGCGCAAGGTTATGAACTGCAACTGGAAGATTTTTTGGGAAAACTTCAACGAATGCCTGCATTGCCCCGGCGTCCACAAGGACCTGTCGCGGCTGGTGCCGATCTATGGCCGCGGCCTGATGGGACGACACGACGATCCCGAATGGACGCGCCATGCCGACAATGACGCGCCGGAGTTTTCCGGCGGCCTGCGCACTGGCGCCGAGACATGGTCGAGCGACGGCCAGGCGCACGGGCCGGTCTTTTCGGGCCTGACACAGGCCGAGCGCACTGCGGGCCAGACCTACGCCACTAGCCTGCCGTCGATGTTCATCGTCGGCCATGTCGATTATGTCCGCACCGTGCGGCTGGTGCCGCTCGGCCCCGAACAGACCGAGCTTGTCGCCGAATGGCTGTTTACGCCCGAAGCGCTCGCCGCGACCGACATCGACAACATCGTTGCCTTCGGCACCCAGGTGCTGGAGGAAGATGCTGACATCTGCGAGGTCAACCAGAAAGGCTTGCGCTCGATGCGCCACACGGCCGGCGTGCTGATGCCCGAGGAATACGACCTGCACCGCTTCCACAACTGGGTGCGCGAGCGGCACGCGGCACTCCCGACCAAGCCCTGAAGATCAGAGTGATTTCGGCAGGTAGCGCCAGGTCACGAAGCCGCAAATCGCCGCCAGCAGGCCGAGCGTGACAAACACCGAGCCCAGCCCGAAGAAGGCCAGCACCACCGAATAGACCAGCGGCGGCGTTAGCTCGGAAAAGTCGAGATAGGTGCGGTAGACCGCCGCCATCTGTGATCTTTCATAGGAGCGCACCGAGCGCATGAAGGCGGTCGAGCCGAGTGCGTCGAGCGCGATGGTGAAGAAGGCGCCGCCAAGCAGGAAGGCGCCGGTGAGCAGCGGCACGGTTTCGCCGACGAAGCCTGCCGCCAGCAGCATGGCCGACATGGCGAAATAGGCAAACGTCATGGTCCGGCGGCCGCCAAAGCGCTTTCCTGCCTTGCCCCAGAAGATGGCCATGAACAGCAGCGCGTTACCGGCCGAAACCAGCAGGCCGCCGGCCAGCTTGCCCTCGCCGGCGATCACCATGAACAGCGGCCCATAGACGAAGAACGTCGTCCAGAAACAGGAGCGGCCGAAGGCGATCAGCCAGGCCAGCCTGAGTCTTGGCTGGGCGATGAAGCGGCCGATATTGGCGAGCGGATTGACCGGGCGTGTCTTGCCCGGACGGATCGACGGATTGTCGCCGAGCCGGTAGGTCCAAAACAGCGCCAGCAGGGCCAGGGCGAAGATCGCGACCGCGCCATGCGCGGCATAGATGCCGAAGCGTGTGTAGAGGAAGATGCCGAGCGTCGGCCCACCCGTCCAGGCCAACATCGACCATGCCATGCGCAGCGATTCGGCCTGCATGAAATCGGTCTTGCGGATGTGATCCATGATGTAGAGGTTGAGCGTGATCGACAGCGCGCTGGCGCCCATCACGCGGCACAGCATGCCGGCCAGTTGCCCGGCAAGCGTGTGCGTGACGAAGAACAGCGAGCCGATGGCCAGCAGGCAGGCGCCAGCCGTGTAGATCCAGCGGCGGGCAAAGCGGCGGATCAGCATCGGCATGAACAGCGTCACCGACAGGCCGAGCATCGCCACGACGGTGTAGAGGATCGAGACGATCTGCTCGTTATGCAGGATCTCGTAGGCCTGGATCGGGATGACGCTCGACACCGTAGCGCGGGCGAAGGATTCGACCGCGTAGAGCGAAGCGAAGGTGCGCGCGTCCGCGGCCTTGAGGGCCGGTAGCCAGATCGGATGGCGCACATGGGTGGACATTGCTTCCCCAAAGCAGAATCTATCGGGCCAAATCTGCCGTGGCGACCCCAGCGCCAATAAGAGGAAACCGACGCCTATCGGGCAAAAGCGAAGTCGGCCAAAGGCTTCCCGGCACTGGCCCAATGCGGCGGCTGATCCGGCGTCCTCGGCAAAATTCCCGGCCTTCTTTTGTTCGGTGCAACCGTGATAGTCGTTTTGCGGGGCTGAATCAGAATGCGAGACCATGAGCATCCAAACGCCGACCGCACCCGTTCAGGATCGACCAAGGCGCATCGTCGCCATCGACATTGTGCGCGGCATCGCGCTGATCGCCATGGCGAGCTACCATTTCACCTGGGATCTGGAATTCTTCGGCTACACCGATCCCGGCCTGACCGCCTTCGGCTGGTGGAAGATCTACGCACGCTGCATCGCCTCGACCTTCCTGTTCCTGGTCGGCGTCAGCCTGTACCTCGCCCATGGCCGACAAATCCGCTGGAACGGCTTCTGGAAGCGTTTCGCCATGGTCGCCGGAGCCGCGATCGCGATTTCGATCGTCACCCGCATCGCCACGCCGGACGGCTTCATCTTCTTCGGCATATTGCATGAGATCGCGCTCGCCAGCCTGCTCGGCCTGCTGTTTCTTCGCCTGCCGGCTTTGCTGACCATGATGGTTGCCGCGCTGGTCATCGCGGCGCCGATCTATTTGCGCTTCGAGGCTTTCGACCATCCATGGCTGTGGTGGGTCGGCCTGTCGGCGATCAATCCGCGTTCCAATGACTACGTTCCGCTGTTCCCGTGGTTCGGCGCTGTGCTTCTCGGCATAGGCGTCACTAAGCTTGCCGCGGGCGCGGGTGTCTTGACGTGGCTGGCGAACCTCAAGTCAGGCCGCTGGGCCAACCCGCTGGTCTTCATCGGCCGGCACAGCCTGGCCTTCTACCTGATCCATCAACCGCTGCTGATCGGCTGCGTGTGGCTGTTCTCGCAGATCATGCCGGCACAGGTTGAAACGCCGCAGGTGAACTTCCTCAAAACCTGCCAGCTGTCCTGCGAGCAGTCGCGCGACACCGAGTTCTGTTCCAGCTACTGTGTCTGCATGCTCGATACGCTCGAGGGCGAGGCCACGCTTGATCGGCTCTACAACAACGACCAGACTGCGGAATGGAAGGCACACCTGTCCGATCTCGCCGGCATGTGTACCGCCAAAACCGACAGCAAGTTGATGGAGGAAGGGGTCAAATGACCGAGAACCAGCCGAAGCAGGGGCTCATACCGTGGCCGCCGCTGATCTACATGGCCGCCATCGCCATCAGCATTGCCCTTGGCCTGCTCTACCCCCTGCCCTGGATCGGCGACCTCCTGGGTGACATTCTTTTCGCGGCCGGCTGGGTGGCCCTGTTCGCCGTCGCCGCACTCTGGCTCACCGCGATCCGCACCATGATCCGGGCCAAGACCACGCTCAACCCCAACGCGGTGCCCGATCACCTGGTCACGTCAGGTCCCTTCGGCATCACCCGCAATCCGATCTATCTCGCCAACACGCTGCTGTTGATCGGCGTCGCCTTTGTCTCGGGGATAGCGTGGTTCCTCCCGTTGGCGTTCATCGCGGCCTTCGCCACGCAGAAGATGGCCATCGAGAGCGAGGAAAAGGTGCTGGCGGCGAAGTTCGGCAAGAAATACCGCGACTACGCGAAACGCGTGCGACGCTGGATTTGAGCTGGCGCGTTCGTCATCCACGGGCCGAGCAAGGAGCAGAGCGACGCGGCGCAGACCCGAGGATGACGAGGGCTCAGGTATTCACGCCGAGTTCGACGAGCCGCTCGACGCAGGATTCTTCGGCCTGGTCGAGCTCGGCCAGCGTCTCTTCAAGGTCGCGGCGCTTCTGCCTGAGATCCTCGCGCTTTTCTTCGATGCGCTTGATCATCAGCTTGAGTTGACCGACCTCGCCGGGCGGCTCCTTGTACATCTGGATGATTTCGCGGATCTCGTTGATCGAGAAGCCGAGCCTCTTGCCACGCATGATCTGCCGGATGAGGTGGCGATCGGACGGGCGAAACAGCCGCGTGCGGCCACGCCGCACCGGCTGCACCAGCCCCTCATCCTCATAGAAGCGCAGCGTCCGCGTCGATACGTCGAACTCGCGAGTCAACTCGGTGATCGAATAATATTCCCGCATAGTCACTCCCGGACGCCGGAATCCCGAGCGATCGCCCTGCGGCGTCGCCCTCCTGTCCCGAACCAAACCCATGCCATGCCGGAATCGACAAGGCGCCCCGCCCAAGCCTCGCACGGCGTTTACGTAAAAGTCAATTGAGGCACGACTGTACCTTTAGGGTACACCGAACCACCATGTGGCAATGCCGAGAAACGCAAAGAAGCCGACGACATCCGTGACGGTGGTGACGAAGACAGCCGAAGCAACCGCCGGGTCGACCTTGAAACGGTCGAGCAGCAGCGGGATCAGGATGCCGGCGAGCGCAGCCACGAACATGTTGATGATCATCGCCGCGGCGATGATGCCACCCAGATTGGGATCACGGAACCAGGCTGCCGCAACGATGCCGATCAGGATGGCGAAGATAATGCCGTTGATGAAGCCAACCCCCATCTCGCGGCGAATGATGCGGCTGGCGTTGTAGATGTCGAGATCCCTGGTCGCCAGCGCCCGCACGGTGACGGTCATGGTCTGCGAGCCGGCATTACCGCCCATGCCGGCTACGATCGGCATCAGCACCGCCAGTGCCACGATATGTTCGATCGTGCGGTCGAACAGGCTGATGACCGACGCCGCCAGGAACGCGGTCAAAAGGTTGATCAGCAACCACGGAACCCGCGAGCGCGAGGTCGAAAAGATACTGTCGGAGAGTTCTTCGTCACCGACGCCACCCATGCGCATCAGATCTTCCTCGGCCTCCTGCTGGATGACGTCGACGACATCGTCGATGGTCAGCACGCCGACCAGCCGCTCGTTCTCGTCGACGACGGCGGCCGACAAAAGGTCGTACTGCTCGAATTCCCGCGCCGCCTCTTCCTGATCCATGGTGGCCGGAATGGCGTGCCGCGTCTCGTGCATGACCTCCTCGACCTTGACCGAGCGCTTGGTGCGCAGAATCTGGTCGAGGTCGATGGCGCCGAGCAGCTTGAAGCTCGGATCGATGACGAAGATCTGGCTGAAGCGGTCGGGAAGGTTGTTGTCCTCGCGCATGTAGTCGATGGTCTGGCCGATCGTCCAGAACGGCGGCACCGCGACGAACTCCGTCTGCATGCGGCGGCCGGCCGTCTCTTCCGGGTAATCGAGCGAGCGGCGCAGCCTGATCCGCTCGGTGAACGGCAGCTGCGACAGGATCTCGTCCTGGTCTTCCTGATCGAGATCCTCGAGAATGTAGACCGCGTCGTCGGAATCGAGCTCCTGCACCGCCTGGGCAATCTGCGCATTGGGCAGATTGTCGACGATCTCCATGCGGATCGCCTCATCGACCTCGGTCAGCGCTGAGAAGTCGAAATCGGCGCCCAAGAGGTCGACCAGCGCACGGCGCTGGTCGGGGTGCAGCGCCTCGAGCAGGTCCCCGAGTTCCGATTGGTGCAGGTCGTCGACTTCACGCTTCAGCGCGAGCGTGTCGCGATCGGCGATCGCAGCACCGATCTGGGCAAGGAAGGACGAAAGGACGGCGCCGTCCTCGCCATAGATGTCGGCGTGGTGCTCTTCGGCGGCCCTGGCGCCGGTCGTCCGTTCGTCCTGGCCTTCCACCAGCGCCTCCCGCCATCGCAATCCCGGAAAAGGTGCAAATCAGGTCTAGAGCATCGAACCCAAACGTGGAAACCGGTTTTGGGAAATCCGGCGTCCTGACGGAGATGGACGTCGGCACGATTCGATTTGAGAACTTATCGCTCTAACGCTCGGAATATCAAACGAAATGGGTGCTTTTCCATCTCACCTGCTTCACCATGAAAAGTATCGCGTATGCTCAACCTGACAATACCTATCCTGTCAGAAACCAGCAGGGTTCCGGTTCAGGACACGCGACAGCGCATGTCGCTGGGGAAAGAGCACCCCGGCGCGATTGGGTCAGAATTGTCCTGGTACAGGCTCCAAGGCGAACACTTGGATCCGCCTATCTCCGCAACCAGAGCAACCGGACGCCCTTGAAGATAAAGCTGGAGACAACGAAAAAGGCAATCGAAGCGAGGCGCGTCCGCGTCGTCGTCGCCGAACGCAATCCGCTCGTCATTTCGGCGCTGCGCGAAATGCTGGAATGCGATGGGCGTTTCGAGCTTGTGGCCTCCGTGCAAAGCGGCAAGCATTTCCTGGACCTGGCGGCGGAGGCCGAGTTCGATGTCGCCATCATCGGCTGGAAGCTCGCCGACATGGATGGCGCCGATGTCCTTGCCGAGGTCCAGAGCCGCAAGTTCGATGTGCGCATCACGGTGTTTTCCAATGACCACGACATCGGCATCCTGAAGCAATGCGTGCGGCTCGGCGCCCAGGGCTACTGCTTCCAGTTCGACGATCCGCCGATCATCTTCGACACGATCCTGGCCGTCGCGCACGGCCGCATCTGCATCCCCTATATCGACATCAACAAGGTCAACGACACGCCGCTATCGCAGCTCACGGTGCGTGAGCGCGAACTGCTGGCGGTGCTGTCCGACGGTTGGACCAATCTTCAGATCGCGACACGGACCGGTATCTCGGAAAATACCGTGAAGTACCACCTCAAGAATCTCTACGACAAGCTTGACGTCCGCAACCGGGCGATGGCCGTCGCGCTCTATTCGAGCGAGAGGCGCCGCAGTCCCAAGCAGCCTTTCGGGTAGGTCGAGCCCACCCGCGCGCGGCGACAATTTACCCGGCAAGGTGTTGTTGACCAGCGCCGCCGAAACGACACTCATTCCACAAATTCTGGCACTCGCCACGAATTCTGGCACTCGGAGGAGTTCGCGCATGGCTGGGTTCACCCATCTTTTCATTCCAGGACCCACCAACATCCCGGAGCAGGTCCGGCAAGCGATGAACCTCCCGATGGAGGATATGCGCGCCGGGTCATTCCCTGATTTCACGTTGCCGCTGTTTGAAGACATCCGACGGGTCTTCAAGAACGAGACTGGCCGCGTCTTCATTTATCCATCCTCCGGTACCGGCGCCTGGGAAGCGGCGATGACCAATGTTCTCAGCCCCGGCGACCGCGTGCTGATGTCGCGCTTCGGCCAGTTCTCGCATCTGTGGGTCGACATGGCCGAGCGCCTCGGTTTCGAGGTGGACGTGATCGACTGCGAATGGGGAACCGGCGTACCGCTCGACCTCTATGCGGAAAAGTTGAATGCGGACAAGGCGCATCGCATCAAAGCGGTCTTCTGCACGCAGAACGAGACCGCGACCGGCGTCACCAGCGATGTCGCCGGCTGTCGCGCCGTACTCGACGCCGCTGATCACCCTGCCCTGCTCTTTGTCGACGGTGTGTCGTCGATCGGTTCGATCGATTTCCGGCAGGAGGAATGGGGCGTCGACTGCGCCGTCAGCGGTTCGCAGAAAGGCTTCATGCTGCCGGCCGGCCTCGGCTTCCTCTCAGTCAGCAAGAAGGCCCTTGTCGCTTCGAGGAGCGCCACCCACCGGCGCTGCTTCTTCTCCTTCGAGGACATGATCCGCGCCAACGACGCCGGCTATTTCCCCTACACGCCGGCGACGCAACTGCTGCGCGGCCTGCGCGCCTCGCTCGATCTGATCGCCGACGAAGGGCTCGACAACATTTTCGTCCGTCACCATCGCCTCGCCGAAGGCGTGCGCAAGGCGGTCGACGCCTGGGGCCTGAAGCTTTGCGCGAAGGCGCCGAAATGGCACTCCGACACCGTCAGCGCCATCCTCGTGCCGGAGGGCATCGACAGCGCCGAAATCGTCAAGCGCGCCTACCAGACGTACCGGACGTCGCTCGGCGGCGGTCTCAACAAGGTGTTCGGCAAGGTCTTCCGCATCGGCCATCTCGGTTGGCTGAACGAAGTCATGGTGCTCGCCTCGCTGTCGGCGGCGGAAATGGCGCTCCTCGATTGCGGTGTGCGGCTGGCGCCGGGCTCCGGCGTCGGCGCCGCCATCCAGCATTTTCGAGCCTCGGCCGCAGTGCCGGTCGCCGAAGCCGCATGAGGGGGAGCCGACCATGAGCCACACCATCAACCATCTGAAGAAACTGAGACTGCAGCGCAGCGAACTCGCGGTTCCCGGTTCAAGCCCGGAGATGATCGACAAGGCGGCAAACAGCGCCGCCGACTTCGTCTTCCTCGACATCGAGGACGCGGTGGCCCCGCCGGACAAGGAACGCGCCCGCAAGAACATCATCCAGGCGCTCAACGACATCGACTGGCGCGCCAAGGGCAAGACCGTTTCGGTGCGCATCAACGGCCTCGACACACACTACATGTACCGCGACGTGGTCGACGTGATGGAACAGGCCGGCGACCGGCTGGACACGATCCTGGTGCCGAAAGTCGGTGTGCCGGCCGACCTCTACATGGTCGAGGCCATGGTCAACCAGATCGAGATGGCCAAGGGCTACAAGACCCGCGTCGGCCTGGAAGCGCTCATCGAGACGGCACTCGGCATGGCCAATGTCGAGGCGATCGCCGCGACACCAGGCCGCCTGGAGGCAATGCATTTCGGCGTCGCCGACTATGCCGCGAGCTGCAAGGCGCGCACCGTCAACATTGGCGGGCTCAACCCGGACTATCCCGGCGACCAGTGGCATTTCGCTTTGTCGCGGATGACCGTAGCCTGCAGGGCCTACGGCCTGCGCGCCATTGACGGACCATTCGGCGATTTCTCCGATCCGGAAGGTTACATCGCCGGCGCCAAGCGCGCGGCTGCCCTTGGCATCGAAGGCAAATGGGCGATCCACCCCTCGCAGATCGAGCTTGCCAACAGCGTCTTCTCCCCGCCGGAAAAGGAGGTCACCCGCGCCAGGCGCATCCTCGAAGTGCTGAAGGAGGCCGAGGCGCAAGGCAAGGGAGCGGCCGCACTCGACGGCAAGATGATCGATGCCGCGTCGGAGCGCATGGCGAGGAACGTATTGGTGGTCAACGAAGCAATCGAACGCGCCGGCCAATCACGCGTCGCTACGCATTGACTGCTTAGGGAGGACAAAAATGGACATCCACGAGTATCAGGCCAAGGAACTGCTCGCCCGCCACGGGGTTCACGTCCCGCGCGGCGGCCTCGCCTACAGCCCCGAGCAGGCGACCTATCGCGCCCGCGAGATAGGCGGCGGCAAATGGGTGCTGAAGGCGCAGGTCCATTCCGGCGCCCGCGGCAAGGCCGGCGGCATCAAGCTCTGCGCCAATGACGAGGAAATCTCCGACGCGGCCGAAGCCATGCTCGGCCGCAAGCTGGTGACCCAGCAGACCGGCCCGCGCGGCAAGCTGATTTCGCGGCTCTATCTCGAGGAAGCCGTCGACATCGCCCAGGAACTGTATGTCGGCTTCGTCCTCGACCGGAAGGAGGAGCGCGTCATGATTGTGGCGTCGGCCGCCGGCGGCATGGAGATCGAGGATATCGTCGAGAGGGCGCCGGATTCCATCATCCGGACCACGGTCGATCCCGGCGTCGGCATGCAGCGCTTCCAGGCGCGAGAGATCGCCTTCGGGCTTGGCCTGGATCAGAGCCTGATCGGCAAGGCGACCGAAACCATCTTCAGCTGCTACCAGGTGTTCCGCGACTACGATGCCTCGATGCTGGAGATCAATCCGCTGGTGGTGACTCGCGATGGCAACCTCGTCGCGCTCGACGCCAAGATGTCGTTCGACGAGAACGCGTTGTACCGGCGGCCGGAAATCTCCGAACTGCGCGACAAGAGCCAGGAAGACCCGCGCGAAACCTTCGCCAGCGACCGCGGCCTCTCCTATGTCGGCCTCGATGGCAATATCGGCTGCATCATCAACGGCGCCGGCCTCGCCATGGCAACGATGGACATGATCAAGATCGCCGGCGGCGAGCCGGCGAACTTCCTGGACATCGGCGGCGGCGCCTCGCCGGAGCGGGTGGCGAAATCGTTCCGTGCCGTGCTTGGTGACAAGAATGTCGAGACCATCCTGGTCAACATCTTCGCCGGCATCAACCGATGCGACTGGGTCGCCGAGGGCGTCATCAAGGCGATCCGCGAAGTCGGCGTCAACGTACCATTGGTGGTGCGGCTTGCCGGCACCAAGGTCGAGGAAGGGCGCCGCATCCTGGCCGATTCCGGCGAGGCGGTGATCGTTGCCGAAACGCTGGCGGAAGCCGCCGAAAAGGCCGTCGCCGCCTGGCGCGCGGTGTCGCTCAAGAAAGCAAACTGAGGGAGTTCGAAATGGCAATCCTGCTCAACCGCGGTACGCGGGTCATCGTCCAGGGCTTCACCGGCAAGATCGGCAGCTTCCATGCCGAGGACATGAAGCGCTATGGCACCAAGCTCGTCGGCGGCGTGACGCCCGGCAAGGGCGGGCAGACGCATCTCGGCCTGCCCGTTTTCAACACCGTCAAGGGAGCCGTTCGCGAAACCCGCGCCGAGGCCAGCATCGTCTTCGTGCCGCCGCCTTTCGCCGCCGACTCCATCATGGAAGCCGCAGATGCTGGCATTAAGCTGTGCGTCTGCATCACCGACGGCATTCCCTCGCAGGACATGATGCAGGTCAAGCGCTATATGCGCCGCTACCGTTTTGAGGACCGCATGCGGCTGATCGGGCCTAACTGCGCCGGGGTGATTACGCCCGGACAGGCACTGATGGGCATCATGCCGGGCAGCATCTATCTCCCCGGCCGCGTCGGCATCGTCGGGCGCTCGGGCACGCTCGGCTATGAGGCCGCCTCGCAGATGAAGGCGCTTGGCATCGGCGTCTCGACCAGCGTCGGCATCGGCGGCGATCCGATCAACGGCTCGTCTTTCAAGGACATTCTGAAGCTGTTCGAGCAGGACGACGAAACCGACGCCGTGGTGATGATCGGCGAGATCGGCGGACCGCAGGAAGCGGAAGCAGCGATCTGGGCGCGCGACAACATGCGCAAGCCGCTGATCGCCTATATCGCCGGGCTTTCCGCGCCAAAAGGCCGGCGCATGGGCCATGCCGGCGCCATCATCTCGGCCTTCGGCGAATCGGCGCAGGAAAAGGTCGAAATCCTGAAAGAGGCCGGCGTCGCCATTGTGCCGACGCCATCGTCCTTCGGCGAGGTCGTGGCCGATACCCTGGCCCGGAAGAAGGCTGCCTGATTCCGATCGAGCCGGCTTTCGGGCTTACAGCTTAGTCAACAAACGAAACGGCGGCGTGGTCTGAATGACGCGCCGCCGCTGCCGTTTCGAGCCTCGAGAAGGCCGACCGCCGTGACGTGTCGCACCCGATCTCACCTCATCGACATCAAGTTCGTGATCAGACCCGCTTTGATTTCGAGCGTAGGCGCATCGACCACTGGATGGCCGATGTCCCTCAACTGATCGACGGTCAGACCTGCGATTGCTCTGCGTCGTGCAGCGGTACGCCGCCAGTTTCTGAAAGCTGCGATCGTTACTGCTATGCTTGCCGGCAGTGCCCTAAGGAGGCGACCTTTCCTCGGATAGCGACTGGCGCGAGTTCCCGTATGAGCCATTTTGGCCCTCCCATTTCCAGATTACGGCCAGAGCTTGCCATGCCTGTGCTTTGCGGCTGTTCGGCCGCGCGCGAAAAAAAGAGAAAAACCGGCCCGCCGCTGCTAAATCTGCGTTAAATCGACCGACGGAAATGCTATCCAGCCCACTGGGGTCGAAGTCTGGAGCCAATCGTGCGCATTCGGTTGCTTGGCGGTCTCGAAGTTATTTCCCTTGACGACCAGCCCGTCCGCTTCAGCACGCGCAAGTCCTCGCTTCTTTTTGCTGCTCTGGTCTTGGCAGGCCGCCGAGGACTCAGTCGAGAGCCGCTCTCCGAGGTCTTTTGGCCGGGACGGGACGGCGCGCAGGCACGCAACAGTCTACGGCAGGCGCTTGTCGACATCAGGCGGCCGTTTCCAACGCGCAGCGATGCAGCCATCTACATCGAGGGAGACCAGGAATCCGTCGCGCTGACAGCTGGTTCCGACGAAGCGGATATCTGGGTCTTCGAGCAGAAGCTCAAGCAAGGCCAAGTCATTGATCTTGCCGCCGCTGCCGACCTCTATCGCGGCGACGTCCTTGCCGGCGAAGTCATCCCGGACGAACTGGGCGAGTGGTTTGGATCGCATCAGAGCAGATATCAACGCAAAGCACGGCAATTGGTGGAACGGCTGAGCCTCGCGCCGCTCGCACCCGACTCGGCGGAAGAGGCAGCCTGCGAAGGACTTGCGGAAAGGCTGCTCGCTTCGGACCCAACCGCGGAAGAGGCCCATCGGGCGCTGATCCGGATCTATGTACATCGGGGTCACGAAAATGCAGCCCTGCGCCAGTTCGACCTTTGCCGAGCAGCCTTGACAAAGCATCTGGGCGTGGAACCCGAGGCGCAGACAGGTTCCCTTGCAGCTTCGCTGCGATCAAGGGAACGAGTCGAGTATCAGCAGACCAAGGCGGATCTTGAGGTTGCGTCGGTGCTGCAGTCCAACGGCGAGGCCGCGATAACGCTGCCGCCGCTTCCGATGAAACCGTCAGTCGCCGTGCTGCCCTTTCAGAACCTGAGCGGCGACCCCGAGCAAGACTATTTCGCGGACGGTGTCGTGGAGGACATCACCACTGCGCTGGCTCGCTTCCGCCATCTCTTTGTCATCGCGCGGAATTCGAGCTTCGCCTACAAGGGTCGAACCGCGGACGTGAAGCAGATCGGGCGCGAACTCGGCGTGCGCTACGTGGTTGAGGGCAGCGTGCGCCGAGCGGGCGATCGCCTGCGCATTGCCGGGCAGCTCATCGACACTTCGACAGGTGCCCACCTCTGGGCAGATCGCTTCGACGGAACTCTGGCGGATGTGTTCGATCTCCAGGATCAGGTCACGTCCAGCATAGTGGGCGCAATAACACCGAAAGTGGAAGAGGCTGAGATCGAGCGTGCCAAACGCAAGCCGACGGAGAGCCTCGACGCTTACGACTACTATCTCCGCGGGCTATCTGCCTTTGACCGCACGATCACCGACAGATTGGTCATCGACGATGCCTTGCGGCTCTTCATGAAGGCGATCGAGCGTGACCCGGAGTTCGCTCTGGCCCATGCCCGGGCGGCGCGGTGCTACGCCACGCGAAAGAGTAACGGCTGGATGGTCAACCGCGCGGAAGAGATTGCCGAAGCCACTCGACTGGCCAGAAGAGCAGTCGAATTCGGGAGGGACGATGCGATTGTGCTCTCCTACGCTGGATACGTCCTCGGCTACGTAGGCGGCGATCTGGAGGACAGTGCCGCCTGCATCGACCGTGCGCTCACTCTCAGCCCGAACTCGGCCATTGCCTTGGGCGTCAGCAGCTGGGTGAAGGCTTGCTTGGGCGAGCCAGACGAGGCCATCGAGCACGCCGCGCTTGCCATGCGCCTAAGCCCGCTGGATCCACGCCTGTTCGCCTGGCAGTTCAACACCGGGCTCGCTCATTTCTGTGCTGGCCACTACGATGACGCCGTCGCATGGGCGGGAAAATCGTTGCGCCTGCAGCCGAACTACCCGAGCGCTATGCGCGTGGTGGCAGCAGGTCATGCGCTTGCGGGGCGGCTTGCGGAAGCACGGGAAATGACCGCTCGCCTGTGCGAATTCGATGCTGCGCTCCGCCTTTCGAATCTCGCGGATGTGTTGCCGCCATTTCGTCGACAGGACGATCGCGCCAGGTATGTCGAAGCACTTCGGAAAGCAGGACTGCCGGAGTAATCCGGTATCACCGGCAGGCGTGTCGAGTTTGGCGTTGCCCTTGGGGCATCAAATTGGTGCGGTCGAGAAGACTCGAACTTCCACGGGTTGCCCCACAGCGACCTCAACGCTGCGCGTCTACCAATTCCGCCACGACCGCACGTGGTAGAGCCGGAACCGACCGGCTCGCGGCGTGTAGCAAATCGTTTCCGGCGAAACAAGTGCGCGACACGTAATAATCACCAGCCATTTTGGCATAACGGTCAAGAAGCTTGAAACGCCCCTCGAACTGGACGTTTTGCCCGATTGCCGCCATATGAAGGACCAGGCATGTCGTCCAAAAAGGCGCCGAGCGGTTTCGGGACTACGACATGAACAAGACAACACCCGGGGCATGTCGCATTTGAAATGACGCGCCGTGGACGAGAGCCGTGATGACAGAACGCAGCCAGATAGCCACGTCGTTCCTGCCCCTGCCCGGCTCAGCGCCGGTCGAGTGGCTGATCGAGCCCGGCCTCACCGCCTATCCCGATGCGCTTGCCTTCATGGAGGCGCGCGCCGAGGCGGTCCGCAGCGGGGCTGCCGGCGAAATGGTCTGGCTGGTCGAACATCCGCCGCTCTACACGGCCGGCACCAGCGCCCGGAGCGAGGACCTGATCGACGCCAACCGCTTCCCGGTCTTCGCGGCGGGACGCGGCGGCGAATACACCTATCATGGGCCGGGCCAGCGGGTCGCTTATGTCATGCTCGACCTGAAACGGCGGCGCGAGGATGTCCGCGCCTTTGTCGCCGCGCTCGAACAGTGGATCATCGGCACGCTCGCCGCTTTCAACGTGCAAGGCGAGCGTCGCGAGGACCGGGTCGGCGTCTGGGTGGTGCGGCCGGATCGCCCTTCACTGCCGGACGGCTCGCCGGCCGAGGACAAGATCGCGGCAATAGGCATCCGGCTGCGGCGCTGGGTGAGCTTTCACGGCATCGCCATCAATGTCGAGCCGGACCTCGACCATTTCAGCGGCATCGTGCCTTGCGGTGTGCAGGACCACGGCGTCACCAGCCTCGTCGACCTCGGCCTTCCCCTGACAATGGCCGACCTTGATCTCGCGCTGAAATCCGCCTTCGAGGACGTCTTCGGTCCCGCCACGGCCTTGCCTGCCGAAGCCGCGCGTAAGGCCGGTTGAACTTTTCGGTCCGGCAGCTGCTTGAGGTGTGTTGAGATTCAGGTCAGGCCGAGTCGAAAACGGTGGCTTCCGAGAACCGGAGCGGAGCGTACTTTTTGTACGTGAGCACAGTTCTACCGCGACGCGGTAGAACAGGGAAGCGCAGGAAGCCGCCGTTTGCAGGCCGGCATCACCTGAATCTCAACACACCTCAGATCAGCTGAGCGGAGGCCCACAAGACGCCGTATCCATGGATGGCGAACACCGCCAGCAACGCTGCCGCCATGGCCAAGCGGTCGACGGTGCGGATCGGCTTCAGCTCATGACGCGGCTTGACCCCGCTGCTCATCGTCAGCAGGCTGAGAATTGAAAACACCGCTCCTGTGGCGAGCAGGAAGTTGGAGGAAAAGCCGGCCTGCCAACCCACCGCCAGGAAGGCCGAGAGCAGGAAGAACGAGGCCAGCGCCAGCGCGACCGGCCCCGGACAGATCTGGCGCAGCACCTGGCCGCCGTCGAACTTCCACACCGGCACCAGATTGGCGAAGTTGAACAGGGCGGCGAAGCCCGCCAGTGTCGCCAGCAGCGCCGCCGCCAGCCGATGTCCATCAGCGCCGGCAAAGGTGCTGGCGGCGATAGCGATCGGCACCAGGAAGGCGGAAAAGCCGGCGCCCATCAGCGCCACGAAGGCGACCTCGAAGCGGCTGTCATAGGGCCGCCCGCCAATGGCGATGCCGCCGAGCAGCGGAATGAAGATCATTCGTGCCCTGTTGTGGCCCATCAGCCGGAACGCCGCTATGTGACCGAGTTCGTGCAGGGCCACAACCGATGTCAGGATCGCGGCCAATGCCAGCCCGCCGAAGTGAAGCCCGAAGAACGGCCACAGGATCAGCGCCGAAAGACCAGCGAAGCCGACCTGGCTGAGCGGATGCTCGAACCAGCCGCCCTTGCGATACTGCCCGGTCCGCGCCCAGCGCTGCAGCTTGGAGAGTTCGCGGCGCATGGCGAAATAGCGGAACACCAGGAAGGCAACGCCGCGGTAGCGATCGGTCTGGCTGAGCGTCACCCGCGTACCGTTGCCCTCGGAAACGAGTTCGGTGGTTTCGCCAAAATCCTTCCAGAACGAAGCGTCGAGCGCGGTGTCCTCGAGGACACGCATCGAGAAGCGGCTGCCCTCGACAATGTCTTCAAACCGCGACTTGCGCTCGATCGGCTTGCCGTCGCGTCCTTCCCAGGACAGCATGATGCGGGCCACGCCCTCGCCGTCCGGCGCCTCGGCGGAAAGGATCTCACCGGACCAGCCGGCATCGCTGCCAAGCGGCCACAGCGCCTGCCAGAGGCGCTGTCGGTCCATCGCCACCACACGGGTCAACCGGATCGTGCGCAAACCAAGCGGCACGGTCATCAAGAGAAAGATCAGCCCGAGATTGCTGGCCACGAGAATGGCCCTGACGATGGGCGACACTTGGACGTTGCTCCCTGTCTTCTATGCACCCTAACGTCGCGGCGGCAAGAAAAGCTTAACGCGGGAACGACTTTCGACCGCCAGTCCCCGCAGCGGCGAACGCCGCCAAATCACATGGCTCCGATCCAGATCGCCATGGAAACGAGAAACGTGCTCATGCAAACCAGTGAGATGACATCCTGAACCAGATCGGTCATAACTCTCTCCTGTTGTTGATATGTTCGTATTTTGTTCTAATTTTGTTCAAATGTCAAGGCGCGCAATACGGCTACGTCCGGAATTTTCGGGCGATCAAATCGGCAGGGTTAAGGAAAGGTTGACGGGCGTGCGACGGTTGCCCATCGCCCGTTGAGACTCAGGTCAGACCGGCTGAATATCGGCGTGCGTTAAAGCGGGACGACCTTGCCGTCGGCCAGCGTGACGCGCCGGTCCATGCGCGACGCCAGTTCGTGATTGTGGGTGGCGATCAGCGCCGCGAGGCCCGATTGCTTGACCAGCGCCGCCAGCGCCTCGAACACATAGGAGGCGGTGACCGGGTCGAGATTGCCGGTCGGCTCATCCGCCAGCAGCACCAGCGGCGCGTTGGCGACCGCACGGGCAATGGCGACGCGCTGCTGCTCGCCGCCGGAAAGCTCGGACGGCCGGTGCGACGCGCGCTTGCCGATCTGCATGTAGTCGAGCAGCTGTGCCGCGCGCTCGGCCGCGTCCTTGCGGCTCAGCCCTTTGATGAGCTGCGGCATCATGATGTTTTCCAGCGCCGAGAATTCCGGCAGCAGATGATGGAACTGGTAGACGAAGCCGACATCGTTGCGGCGGATCGCGGTGCGCTCGTCGTCGGAGAGCCGTCCGCAGGCACGGCCGGCGAGGATGACGTCGCCGGCGTCGGGACGCTCCAGCAGGCCGGCAGTGTGCAGCAGCGTCGACTTGCCGGTGCCCGACGGCGCCACCAGCGCCACCATCTCGCCGCGCTTCAGCGAGAAATCCGCGCCGTTGAGAATGGTGAGCTTGCGCGGCCCCTGCACATAGTGCCGCTCGACGCTCTTCAACTCGATAATGGCCTCGGCCATCACTCGTACCTCAAGGCTTCGACCGGATCGAGGCGCGCGGCCCGCCATGCTGGAAACACCGTTGCCAGGAACGACAGGCCGAGCGCCATCAGGATGACATAGGTCGTCTCGCGCGGATCCATCTTCGCCGGCAACTGGCTGAGGAAATAGAGCTCCGGGTTGAACAGCACCTTGCCGGTCATCCAGGAGAAGAACTGGCGGATGGATTCGATGTTGGTGCAGATCAGCACGCCGAGCAGCACGCCGGCGAGCGTGCCGGTCACGCCGATCGCCGCCCCCGTCATCAGGAAGATGCGCAGGATGGCGCCGCGCGACGCGCCCATGGTGCGCAGGATGGCGATGTCGTGGCCCTTGTCCTTCACCAGCATGATCAGGCCGGAGATGATGTTGAGCGCCGCCACCAGCACGATCAGGGTCAGGATCATGAACATGACATTGCGCTCGACCTGCAGGGCGGAGAAGAACGTCTCGTTGCGCTGGCGCCAGTCGACCATGTCGATCGGCCGCTGCGCCGCCGCCTCCACCTTCGGTTTCAGCGCATCGACATCGTCGGGATTGTCGACATAGATCTCGATCGTCTGCGCGCGGCCGTCCATGTTGAAATAAAGCTGCGCTTCGGAGAACGGCATGTAGACGATGGAAGTGTCATATTCCGACATGCCGACTTCGAAGATCGCCGCGATCTTGTAGCCCTTCATGCGCGGCGTCGTGCCGATCGGCGTCACGTCACCGTCCGGCGAAATCAAGGTGATGGTGTCACCAAGCGTCAAGCCGAGATTTTCGGCCATGCGCTTGCCGATGGCCACGCCCTCGCCGGTGTCGAAATCGGCGATCGAGCCCTGCTTGATGTTGCTGGCAACGATGGCGATCTTGCTGAGATCCTCGCCGCGGATGCCGCGCACCAGCGCTCCGGTTCCGCCGCCGACATTGCCTTGCGCCAGCACCTGGCCATCGATCAGCGGGATGGCATATTTGACGCCTGATACACCGTTGATGCGGTCGGCGACCTGCGCATAGTCCTCAAGCGGCGAATCGAGCGGCTGCACGATGAGGTGACCGTTGACGCCGAGGATGCGCGTCAGCAGCTCCGCTCGGAAGCCGTTCATCACCGCCATCACCACGATCAGCGTAGCGACCCCCAGCATGATGCCGAGGAAGGAGATCGAGGCGATCACCGAGATCACCGTCTCCTTGCGCCGCGAGCGCAAATAGCGCCAGGCGACCATGCGCTCGAAGATGGAAAAAGGCCCGGCGCCTGCCGATCTTGCCACCTCGCTCATGCAGCGGCACCGAAGCGTTTCTTCACGTCCGCGATCGGCAGCGTCTCGCGCTCACCGGTCCTGCGATTCTTGATCTCGATCTCGCCGGCAGCCACGCCGCGCGGTCCGACGATCACTTGCCACGGCAGGCCGATCAGGTCGGCGGTGGCGAACTTGCCGCCGGGCCGCTGGTCGGTGTCGTCATAGAGCACGTCCTTGCCGGCGGCGACGAAAGCGGCATGCAGCTCGTCGCAGACGCGGTCGCATTCGGCGTCGCCCGCCTTCATGTTGATCAGCCCGATGTCGAACGGCGCCACCGCCTCCGGCCAGATGATGCCGTTGTCGTCGTGGCTGGCTTCGATGATCGCCGCAACAAGGCGCGACGGACCGATGCCGTAGGAGCCGCCGGAGACGAAATGATCCTTGCCGTCGGGCCCGGTCACTTTGGCGCCCATCGGCTTGGAATATTTGTCACCGAAATGGAAGATGTGGCCGACCTCGATGCCGCGCGCCGAAACCTTGTCGGTGTCACCGATCTTTTCCCACGCCGCCTCGTCATGCATCTCGTCGGTGGCGGCGTAGGGCGTCGTCCATGTCTTGACGATGTCGCCGATCTCGGCGTCGTTGGCGAAGTCGGTCTTCTCTCCGGGCACATCAAGCGAAAGATAGTCGCGGTGGCAGTAGACCTGGCTCTCGCCGGTATCGGCCAGGATGATGAATTCATGGCTGAGATCGCCGCCGATCGGTCCGGTGTCGGCCCGCATCGGGATAGCTTGCAGCCCCATGCGCGTGAAAGTCCTGAGATAGGACACGAACATCCTGTTGTAGGCCGCCTTGGCGCCCTCGAAGTCGAGGTCGAATGAATAGGCGTCCTTCATCAGGAATTCCCTGCTGCGCATGACGCCGAAGCGCGGCCGCACCTCGTCGCGGAACTTCCACTGGATGTGGTAGAGATTGAGCGGCAGGTCCTTGTAGGATTTCACATAGGCGCGGACGATCTCGGTGACCACTTCCTCATTGGTCGGGCCGTAGAGCATGTCGCGGTCCTGCCGGTCCTTGATGCGCAGCATCTCCTTGCCGTAGTCGTCATAGCGGCCGCTTTCGCGCCACAGATCGGCCGACTGGATGGTCGGCATCAGGATTTCAAGCGCACCGGCGCGATTCTGCTCCTCGCGGATGATGCGGCAAACCTTGTCCAGCACCCGCTTGCCGAGCGGCAGCCAGGAGAAACTGCCCTGCCCCTGCTGGCGGATCATGCCGGCGCGCAGCATCAGCCGGTGCGAGACGATTTCAGCCTCGCGCGGATTTTCTTTGAGGATAGGCAGGAAATAGCGCGACAAACGCATGGACTGGTCCGTGAGTGAGAATGACCGCGCGGGAATCGGCGCGACGCAGGCTTGCTTGCCCCGGCTTCATAGCCATTTCATGGCGGAATGGAAACCCGGACGCACCGGCCCGAAAATCGGAAATTGATTTTCAAAAATACGGAGGCGCAGGGAGTAAAACTGTTGCAGTGTTCCTCGCGGGTCGGGCAAACGCGCGGCGTTCCAAGGCGCCGCGATTGCCCCGCGCGCCTTGCTGGTTGTTTCCCAAGCAACGCCTGCCGCACTATTGTGCAGTGCAGCACGAGAATGCCCGTTTCAAGGCAAAATTCTTCGTGACATTTTCATTCGCGTTAGGCTAATGTGCCCCGATAACCGAGAGGGTAGAAAAAAATCTGCTCTCCTACGCGGTCAAAGTCTTGGGAGGATGCGATCTAGGCGCGGTTACTCGCTGCCACCGGAAACCGGAAACAGATCGGACGCGTTTAAATTGCAAGGCCTTGTGCCTTGCATTTTTTTTGTGCAATCACCCGCTTAGCGCAACGAGTTGCCAAACCACCTTACCCTGCGTCAGCGCTCGACCAGCCGCAAAACGGCATGGCATTCCCTTCGGAAGCCGCCCAAGGTTCCAACGGACAAAAACGTCGTTGCGAGACAGTCTATTTGGCTGGCGTCTGGCCGAAATCCGGCACGATGTGTGGGATGTCGTTGAGGCTGTATCCCAGCCCATGCGTCAGGCCATAGAAAATGCCCATAAGGATCGCGGTGGCGATAGTGGTGCGGATCACGGCGCGCAGCATGTGCGGCCCGCGCGGCGCGCTCGGAACCGTGCCCAGCGTCACATCATGATCGTCATCCTGCGTCTTCACGCTGAACGGCAGCACGGCAAACAGCACCACCCACCAGGTCGCGAAAAACAGGGCGGTGAACGAAACCCAGCTCATGATTGCTCCAGTTCGATCAGCGTGCCGAAGAAATCCTTCGGATGCAGGAACAGCACCGGCTTGCCGTGCGCGCCGGTTTTCGGGTTGCCGTCTCCCAGCACGCGGGCGCCGGCAGCCTTGAGTTGATCGCGCGCGGCCAGGATGTCTTCGACTTCATAGCAAAGATGGTGCATGCCGCCCGAAGGGTTCTTCTCCAGGAAGGCAGCGATCGGCGACCCCTCGCCCAACGGCTCCAGAAGCTCGATCTTGGTGTTGCCGACATTGACGAACACCACCGTGACGCCATGCTCCGGCAGCGCCTGCGGTTCCGTCACGTCAGCGCCAAGCGTGTTGCGATAGGCGGCGACGGCAGCAGCCAGATCCGGCACGGCAAGCGCGACATGGTTCAGACGTCCGAGCATAGGGTGCTCCGAAAAATAGGGGAATAGGGGAGTAAGGCAGTATGGGAGTAGGGGAACCAAGTTGGGCGCAAAGCGAATTGCCCTTCCCCTACTGCCCTACCCCCATACTGCCCTACTCCCATACTGCCCTACTCCCTTCGTCACCTTGTGACGAATACAGTCACCAGCGGCTTCTTGCCCCAGGCTTCGTTGGCGGCGCCGCGCACGGCGCGCCTGACTGCTTCCTGCACAAGGTCGAGGTCTTTTCGGCGCTGACGGGGGATTGAGTCCACCGCGCCGATTGCCGCATCGATCATCAGGTCTTCGAGCGTCTCGCCTCGGCCGTCGGCCTCGGCGACGCCGATGGCGACCAGGTCGGGGTCACCGGCCAGCTCATATTTGTCGTCGAGCACGACATTGACCGCGACATGGCCGGCAAAGGACAATTTGCGCCGGTCGCGGATGCCCATCGCCTGATCGGTGCCGATCAGTCTGCCATCCTTGTAGACGCGGCCGAACGGCACCTGGTCGATGATGGTGGCAGGGCCAGGAGCAAGCCTGAGCATGTCGCCGTCGCGCACCTGCGCCACCTGGCCAATGCCCGACGTCGACATCAGCGATCCCTGCGCCACCAGATGCGCCGCCTCGCCATGCACGGGAACGCCGATCTGCGGACGCACCCACTCATACATCTTGCGCAATTCGCTGCGCCTCGGATGGCCGGAGACATGCACCAGCGCGTCGCCGTCCTCGATGATCTTGATGCCGAGGTCGATGAGGCGGTTCTTGATCTCGAGGATCGCCTTCTCGTTGCCCGGAATCGTGCGCGAGGAAAACACCACCGTGTCGCCGGCCGTAAATGATACCGATTTCATCTCGTCGCGCGACAGCTTGGCCAATGCAGCAAGCGGCTCACCCTGGCTGCCGGTGCAGATGATGACGAGGTTTTCGCGCGGGATGAAACCAAAATCCTCCTCGGCGATGAATTCCGGCAGCCCGTCCATGTAACCGAGTTCGCCCGCCACATCGATCACGCGCTTCAACGAGCGGCCGAGCACCAGGCACTGACGGCCGGCATCCCGAGCCGCCCTGGCGATCGAAACAATGCGTCCGACATTGGAGGAGAACGTGGTGACGGCGACGCGGCCCTTGGCAGCCTGGATGACGCCCTTGATGCCTTCGCCCACAGCCACTTCCGAAGGCGACTCGCCTTCGCGCAGCGCATTGGTCGAATCGCAGATCAGTGCCAGAACGCCCTTGTCGCCGTAGGCGCGGAAACGCCCCTCGTCGGTCTTCGGCCCGATCGTCGGCTCCGGGTCGATCTTCCAGTCACCGGTATGGATGACGGTGCCGGCCGGCGAGGTGATCGCCAGCGACATCGGCTCGGGAATGGAGTGCGCCACCGGAATGGCTTCGATCTCGAACGGACCGACGGTGAATTTCTCGCCTGCTCTGTAGATCGTCACCGGTATCTTCGGCGCCCCCTGCTCGCCTTGCCGCTTGGCTTCAAGCAGGCCGGCGCTGAACGGCGTCATCCACACCGGCGCCTTCAGCTTTGGCCAGGTGTCGAGCAACGCGCCATAATGGTCTTCATGCGCATGGGTGATGACGATGCCGCGCAGATTGGCAAGGTTCTCCTCGATGAAGCGCGTATCGGGCAAGATCAGATCGACGCCCGGATGCGCGGCATCGGGGAAGGTCACACCGACATCGATGATGATCCATTCGCGCGCGCTCGGCGGGCCGTAGCCGTAAAGAGCGAAGTTCATACCGATCTCGCCGACGCCGCCGAGTGGCACGAAGACGAGTTCGGCGTTTTCCGCTTTCGCCATGATTTTTCCCTTCCTGGCCCTCAGGCCAAGTCCATAAAGCAATTCCAGGAAAAGTGTCTAACGATTTTCCCACAGGACTTGCATGAAAACAAACACTTAGAGCCGTTAGCGAACGGCTCTAGACGCGGGCAGACGCGACCGCGCCGAAATGCACGTCGCCGGCGGCGATCGTCAGAACCGAACCTTCATCGTCGCGGATCACGAAACGGCAGTCCTCGTCAATGGTTTCAAACACCCCACGCACCACATTACCGTCAATTCTGACAGCAACCTGCCCGCCGAGCCCCGCTGCGCGAGCCAACCACCGTCGCCTGACGGCGGCAAGTCCGCGCCCTTCATCCCACAACCTGGCATTCTCGCTCCAGGCATCCGACAGCGCCAGAAACAGTGTTTCCGCATCGCATGTCGCGCCCAGCGCACGCAATGACGTTGCCGGATACGGCAAATCTTCTGGATAAGCCACCACATTGACGCCGATGCCGACTGCCACCGCGAAACGGCCGCCGTCCAGGATCGCCGATTCCAGCAGAATGCCGGCCAGCTTGGCGCCGGAGGCAAGCACGTCGTTCGGCCATTTCAGCTCGAAACGGTTCTTTCCCTCACTGCCGCCGTCGAGGCCGATGGCGATCCGGACCTTCGGCACCACGGCGTCGAGCGCATCGGCCAGCGCCAGGCCGGCGACGAAGCCCAGCGTTGCCGCAAGGCGAAGCTCGGTATTGGTGATGACGAGCAGCGTCGCCGCCAGATTGCCTTCGGGCGTTGCCCAGACGCGGCCACGCCGTCCGCGCCCGCTTTCCTGCTTCTTGGAAACGACCCACAATTTGCCGGAGTCGCCTGCCCTTGCGTGGTCCAGCGCCAGCGCATTGGTGGAGCCGACGCTGTCATGCGCCTCGAGCCGGAACCCTTCCGACGCCGAGGTTGGAGCCAGCCGAAATGCCATGCCGTCTAGAAAAACGTCTTGGCGGCGGCTTCGGCATAGGTGCCGATCGGTCCGCCGATCAGCACATAGAACAGCACGAAGGCGCCGGAGACGCCGAGCACGACACGCAATTCGCTCGCCATCGGCACGAAGCCGCCGACCGGTTCGTCGAACCACATGATCTTGATGATGCGCAGATAATAATAGGCGCCCACCACAGAGGCCAGCACGCCGATGATCGCCAGCGCGTAGAGATTGGCGTTGATGGCGGCGAGGAAGACGTACCATTTCCCCCAGAAGCCGGCGAGCGGCGGGATGCCGGCCAGTGAGAACATCAGGATGGTCAGGATCGTCGCCATGATCGGGTTGGTCGACGACAGGCCGGCCAGATCGCTGATCTGTTCGACATTACCTTCCTTGCGCCGCATGGCGAGGATGAAGGCAAAGGTGCCGAGCGTCATCACCAGGTAGATCAGCATGTAGATGGCAACGCCGCGCACGCCGGCCTGGCTGTTGGCGGCAAGGCCGACCAGCGCGTAGCCCATATGGCCGATCGAGGAATAGGCCATCAGGCGCTTGATGTTGGTCTGCCCGATCGCGGCGAAAGCGCCGAGCGCCATCGAGGCGATCGAGATGAAGACGATGATCTGCTGCCAGTCGGCGGCGATCGGCTTGAACGCGCCCATGGTGACGCGCACGATCAGCGCCATCGCCGCCATCTTGGGCGCGGCCGCCAGGAAGGCCGTCACCGGCGTCGGCGCGCCCTCATAGACGTCGGGCGTCCACATGTGGAACGGCACCGCCGAGATCTTGAAGGCAAGGCCGGCCAGCACGAAGACGAGACCGAAGACGAGGCCAAGCTGGCGCCCGCCGCTGCCCAGCGCCGAAGCGATCTCCTGGAAGCCGGTGTTGCCGGTGTAGCCATAGACCAGGCTGATGCCATAGAGCAGCATGCCCGACGACAGCGCGCCGAGGACGAAATATTTGAGGCCGGCTTCGGTCGAACGCAGATTGTCGCGGTTGATCGCGCATAGCACATAGATCGCCAGCGACTGCAGCTCGAGGCCGAGATAGAGCCCGATCATGCCGTTCGCGGAGATCATCAGCATCATGCCGAGCGTGCAAAGCAGGATCAGTACCGGGTATTCGAACTTATCGAACCGTTCCGCCTTGGCAAAGCGCATCGACATCACCAGCGTCACCGCCGAGCCGACCAGCGCCAGCACCTTCATGAAGTGGGCGAAGGTATCCTGGATGAAGGCGTTGCCATAGGCACTGCCCTGCCCGGTGTAAAAGATCAGCCAGGCGCCGGCGATCACCAGCACGGCCACCGCAAGGCCGGTCACCGTGTTGGCGGTGTTGGCGCGCGAATAGGCCCCGACCATCAGCAGCGCCAGCGCGCCGACGGCAAGGATCAGCTCTGGCGTCGAGAGCGACAGGCTGGAGAGAAGGTCCGGCGTCATGTTTCGCAAAACCTCTGGTCAGTTCGCCGCCGCGGTCTGCGCGGCGCCGATGGATGCAGTGACATTGGTGACGAGCGACTTGACCGATTCGGCCGTCGCGTCGAAGACGGGTGCGGGATAGACGCCGAAGAAGATGACCAGCACGACCAGCGGGTAGATGATCACCTTCTCGCGCGGCGACAGATCCAGCAGGTTTTTCAGGCTGTCCTTGGTCAGCGCGCCGAAGATCACCCGGCGATAGAGCCAGAGCGCGTAGGCGGCCGACAGGATCACACCGGTGGCGGCAAAGAACGCCACCCAGGTGTTGACCCGGAACACGCCGAGCATGGTCAGGAACTCGCCGACGAAACCGCTGGTGCCGGGCAGGCCGACATTGGCCATGGTGAAGATCATGAACACGGCGGCATATTTCGGCATGTTGTTAACTAGGCCGCCATAGGCGTCGATCTCACGCGTGTGCATGCGGTCGTAGATGACCCCGACGCACAGGAACAGCGCGCCGGAGACAAGGCCGTGGCTGAGCATCTGGAAGATGGCGCCCTGCACGCCTTCCTGGTTCATGGCGAAGATGCCCATGGTGACGAAGCCCATATGGGCGACGGACGAATAGGCGATCAGCTTCTTCATGTCCTCCTGCATCAGCGCCACCAGCGAGGTGTAGATGATGGCGACGACGGAGAGCACGAAGACCAGCGGCGCGAACATCTCGGACGCCAGCGGGAACATCGGCAAGGAGAAACGCAGGAACCCGTAACCGCCCATCTTCAAGAGGATAGCGGCCAGGACGACCGACCCCGCAGTCGGCGCCTCGACGTGCGCGTCCGGCAGCCAGGTGTGCACCGGCCACATCGGCATCTTCACCGCGAAGGAGGCGAAGAAGGCAAGCCATAGCCATGTCTGCATGTTGGCCGGGAAATTGTGCGTCAACAGCGTCGGGATGTCGGTCGTGCCGGACTGGTAGAACATCGCCATGATGGCGAGCAGCATCAGCACCGAGCCGGCCAGCGTGTAGAGGAAGAACTTGAACGAGGCGTAGACGCGCCGCTTGCCGCCCCAGACGCCGATGATGATGAACATCGGGATCAGACCGGCTTCGAAGAAGACGTAGAACAGCACGATATCGAGCGCGCAGAACACGCCGATCATCAATGTTTCGAGCAGCAGGAAGGCGATCATGTAGGCCTTGACGCGCTTCTCGATCGATTCCCACGACGCCAGGATGCAGAGCGGCATCAGGAAGGTCGTCAGGATGACGAACAGCATCGAAATGCCGTCGACGCCCATATGGTAGGAAATGCCGGAGTCGAGCCAGGCGGCCTTCTCGACGAACTGGAAGCCGGACTCCGAATTGTCAAAGCCGGTCCAGATGAACAGCGAGATGATGAACGTGAACGTCGTCGTCAACAGCGCGATGGCGCGGATGTTGCGGCGCGCGTTTTCACTGTCATCGTTGATGAACAGGATGAGCAGCACACCAACCAGCGGCAGGAAGGTGACCAGCGAGAGGATTGGCCAGGCGGTCATCAGAGCATCATCCAGGTGACGAGTGCGGCAACGCCGATCAGCATGGCGAAGGCATAGTGGTAGAGGTAGCCGGTCTGCAGCTTGACGACGCGGTTGGTGACATCGACGACGCGCGCCGAAATACCGTCCGGGCCGAGGCCGTCAATGACGGCGCCGTCGCCGGTCTTCCACAGGAAATGGCCGAGACGCTTGGCGGGCCGCACGAACAGGAAATCGTAGAGTTCGTCGAAATACCATTTGTTGAGCAGGAAGGCATAGAGCCCGCGATGGTGGGCAACCAGATTGACGGGCATTTCCGGCGAGCGGATGTAGAACTTCCAGGCCACCGCGAAACCGATCAGCATGGCGATGAACGGCGACAGCTCGACCCACAGCGGCAGTTCGTGGATCTCGTGCAATATGTGGTTGTCCGGCAGCGTGAACAGCGACGCCTTCCAGAACTCGGCATAGCCTTCACCGATGAAGGCCCCGTGGAAGATGATGCCGGCAAACAGCGCGCCCGCGGCCAGGATGAACAGCGGCACCAGCATAACCGGCGGCGATTCATGGACGTGGTGCATCACCTCATGGCTCGCCCGCGGCTGGCCGTGGAACGTCATGAAGATCAGCCGCCAGGAGTAGAAGGAGGTGAAGCAGGCGGCGATGACCAGAAGGATGAAGGCCATGCCGGCAACCGGATTGTGGCTGGCAAAGGCGCTCTCGATGATGGCGTCCTTGGAGAAGAAGCCGGCGGTGCCGATGACCGTCACCGGAATGCCGACGCCGGTCAGCGCCAGCGTGCCGATCACCATCATCCAGTAAGTTGTCGGAATCAGCGTCCGCAAGCCGCCCATCTTGCGCATGTCCTGCTCGTCGGAGACGGCATGGATGACCGAGCCCGAGCCGAGGAACAGCAGCGCCTTGAAGAAGGCATGCGTGAACAGATGGAAGATCGCCGCGCCATAGGCGCCGACGCCGAGCGCCACGAACATGTAGCCGAGCTGCGAACAGGTCGAATAGGCGATGACGCGCTTGATGTCGTTCTGCACGAGGCCGACCGTCGCCGCGAAAAAGGCGGTGAAGGCGCCGATGAAGGTGACAACCATCAGCGCCGAATGCGACAGTTCGAAAAGCGGCGACAGGCGCGCCAGCATGAACACGCCGGCCGTCACCATGGTGGCGGCATGGATCAGTGCCGAGACCGGTGTCGGGCCTTCCATGGCGTCCGGCAGCCAGGTGTGCAGCGGCACCTGCGCAGACTTGCCCATGGCACCCATGAACAGCAGCAGGCAGACGATCGTCATCGCCGCCTGCTTGTCCAGCGCATAGCCAAGGAAGGTCAGCACGGCGGCCCCCTGCGGCGCGCCTTCAGCCGGAATGAACGTCGCCGCATTGGCGAAGATAGTGCCGAGATTGACCGAGCCGAACAGCACGAACAGGCCGAAGATGCCGAGCGCGAAGCCGAAATCGCCGACGCGGTTGACGACGAAGGCCTTGATCGCCGCGGCATTGGCCGATGGCTTCTTGTACCAGAAGCCGATCAGTAGGTAGGAGGCGAGACCGACCCCTTCCCAGCCGAAGAACATCTGCACCAGATTGTCCGCCGTCACCAGCATCAGCATGGCGAAGGTGAACAGCGACAGATAGGCGAAGAACCGCGGCCGGTTCGGATCGTGGTGCATGTAGCCGATCGAATAGATGTGAACCAGCGCCGACACGGTGTTGACCACCACCAGCATCACCACCGTCAGCGTGTCGATGCGCAGCGCCCAGGACGCTTCCAGTCCACCCGACTGGATCCAGCGCAGCACCGGCACGGTGAACACCTCGCCATGGCCGAAGCCGACGGTGAAGAAAGCGACCCACGACAGCACGGCCGCGATCACCAGGAAACCGGAGGTGATGTATTCGGACGCCTTGGCGCCGAGCGACGTGCCGAACAGGCCGACGATCAGGAAGCCGAGCAGGGGAAGGAAGACGATGGCCTGATACATGGTGGTTCCGTCAACCCTTCATCATGTTCACGTCTTCGACCGCGATCGAGCCGCGGTTGCGGAAGAAGACGACGAGAATGGCAAGTCCGATGGCGGCTTCAGCCGCCGCGACCGTCAGCACGAACAGCGCGAACACCTGGCCGACCAGATCGCCGAGTGCTGCCGAAAAGGCGACGAAGTTGATGTTGACCGCGAGCAGGATCAGCTCGACCGACATCAGGATGACAATGACGTTCTTGCGGTTCAGGAAGATGCCGAACACGCCGAGGGTGAACAGAACAGCCGATACGGTCAGATAATGTGCGATGCCGACAACCATCTCAGAGTCCCTCGCCTGTCTTGACCTTGCGGATTTCCATGCCCGTCGCCGGCGTGCGGCCGACCTGGGCTGCTATCGACTGCCGCTTGATTCCCGGTTTGTGGCGCAGCGTCAGTACGATGGCGCCGATCATGGCAACCAGCAGGATGAGGCCCGAAATCTGGAAGTAGTAGAGGTAGTCGGTATAGAGGATGTCGCCGAGTGCGGCGGTATTTGTCCGCGCGGCGAGATCCGGGATGGGCTTCGAGACCGTCGAGGCAAGCTGCGGCGCGAATGTGTAGCCGCCGAGCACGATGATCAGCTCAGCCGCCAGGATCAGCCCGACCAGCGCGCCGATCGGCGCGTATTGCAGGGCGCCTTCCTTCATCTCGGCGAAATCGACGTCGAGCATCATGACGACGAACAGGAACAGCACCATGACCGCGCCGACATAGACGACGAGCAGGATCATCGCCAGGAATTCGGCCCCGGTCAGCATGAACAGGCCGGCGGCGTTGAAGAAGGTCAGGATCAGGAACAGCACCGAATGCACGGGGTTGCGCGACGAAATGACCATGAACGCCGACGCCACCGCGATAAAGGCGAAGAGGTAGAAAAAGGCCGCCTCTAGTCCACTCAACATGGGGTTCCCCCGGGGTTCCTGTACAAACAGGACGAACGTCCTGTTTGTTGTCTCTGGCTTCGTTCCGCCTTCGGTACCGAAGCCGCGTTGTCCTAGCCCATGTTCCGATCGGGTTGAAAGGCCCGATCGAAAGAAACATGGGCCACTCTGAATTCCGGAGGGCGATCTGGTCCGAAAGGTCTGCAACTTTTCGGGATCATCCTCTGGACGAGGCCCCTCGCCCCGTCCATGCGTCAAATATCAGCGGTAAGGCGAGTCCAGCGCGATGTTGCGCGCCAGTTCGCGCTCCCAGCGGTCGCCATTCGCCAACAGCTTGTCCTTGTCGTAGTAGAGTTCCTCGCGCGTCTCCGTCGCGAATTCGAAATTCGGCCCCTCGACGATGGCGTCGACCGGGCAGGCCTCCTGGCAAAAGCCGCAATAGATGCACTTCACCATGTCGATGTCGTAGCGCACGGTGCGGCGCGTGCCGTCATTGCGGCGCGGACCGGCCTCGATGGTGATGGCCTGCGCCGGGCAGATCGCTTCGCACAGCTTGCAGGCGATGCAGCGTTCCTCGCCATTGGGATAGCGGCGCAGCGCATGCTCGCCTCGGAAGCGCGGGCTGGTCGGCCCCTTCTCGTGCGGATAATTGATCGTCTCCTTCGGTGCGAAGAACTGGCGCATCGACAGGAAGAAAGCGCTGACGAAATCCTGCAGCAGCAGCGATTTTGCGGCTTGGGAAAGAGCGGACATCACGCAAACCCCGTGATCTTGAGGACGGCGGCGGTGGCGACCACCATGAACAGCGAAATCGGCAGGAACACCTTCCAGCCGAGCCGCATCAATTGGTCGTAGCGGTAGCGCGGCACGAAGGCCTTCACCATGGAGATGCCGAAGAAGACGAAGCAGACTTTCAGCACGAACCAGATGACGCCGGGCACCCAGGTGAACGGCGCGAAGTCGAAGGGCGGCAGCCAGCCGCCGAGGAACAGGATGGTGGCCAGCGCGCACATCAGCACGATGGCGACATACTCGCCGAGGAAGAACAGCAGGAACGGCGTCGACGAGTACTCGACCATGTGGCCGGCGACCAGTTCCGATTCGGCTTCCACCAGATCAAAAGGTGGCCGGTTCGTCTCGGCCAGCGCCGAGATGAAGAAGATGATGAACATCGGGAACAGTGCCAGCCAGTTCCAGTCGAGGAACGTATTGGGCAGGCCAAGCCGCGTACCAAGCCCGTCATGCTGCGACAGCACGATGTCGGACAGGTTGAGCGAGCCGGCGGTGAGCAGCACGGTGACGATGACAAAGCCGATCGAGACTTCGTAGGACACCATCTGAGCCGCCGAACGCAGCGCGCCGAGGAACGGATATTTCGAGTTCGACGCCCAGCCGCCCATGATCACGCCGTAGACTTCGAGCGAAGAGATGGCGAAGACATAGAGGATGCCGACATTGACGTTGGCGATCGCCCAGCCCTGGCTGACCGGGATGACCGCCCAAGCCGAGATCGCCAGCACAGCCGAGACCAGCGGCGCCAGCAGGAAGACGCCCTTGTTGGCGCCTGACGGGATCACCGGTTCCTTGAAGACGAATTTCAGCAGATCGGCGAAGGCCTGCAGCGTGCCCCAGGGGCCAACGACGTTCGGGCCACGGCGCAGCTGCACCGCCGCCCAGATCTTGCGGTCGGCGTAGAGTATGTAGGCGACGAAGATCAAAAGCACGACGATCAGCACGACTGACTTCAAGAGGATCAGCAGCGCCGGCAGCACGTAGAAGGAGAAGAAAGTGTCCATGCTTATTCCGCCGCCTGCTTGAAGCCGTTCCTGGCCAGCGCCGAGCATTCCGCCATTACGGCCGATGCCCGCGCGATCGGGTTGGTCAGGTAGAAATCCTTGACCGGCGAGGTGAAGGTGCCCTTGTTCAGCCGTCCGCCGAGCTTCGCCACCCCAGCGATGTCTTCGGCATTACCGGCCGCGACCTGATCGATGCGGGCCAGATGCGGGTATTCGCCATAGAGCTTGGCGCGCAGCTGCGGCAGCGAATCGAACGGCAGTTTCTTGCCCAGCACATCCGACAGTGCCCGCAGGATAGCCCAGTCCTCGCGGGCATCGCCCGGCGCGAAGCCGGCGCGGTTGGTCTGCTGGACGCGGCCCTCCGTGTTGACATAGGTGGCCGACTTTTCGGTATAGGCAGCCGCCGGCAGGATGACATTGGCGCGGTGCGCACCCTGGTCGCCATGCGTGCCGATATAGACGACGAAGGCGCCGCCGGTCTTGGCCATGTCGATCTCGTCGGCGCCAAGCAGGAACAACAGCTCCATGTCGCCCAGCATGCCGGCGACATTCTTGCCGCCCTCGCCCGGCACGAAGCCGAGATCGAGACCGCCGACGCGTCCGGCCGCATTATGCAGCACGGCAAAGCCGTTCCAGTCCGCGCGAGCAGCGTTCACAGCGGCGGCAAGCTTGGCCGCCTGGCCGAGCACGGCCGCGCCATCGGCGCGCGACAAAGCGCCTTGGCCAACGATGATCAGCGGATGCGTCGCCTTTTTCAGCACCTGGAAGAACTTGCCGTTGCCGTCGGCCAGATCCCTCAGCGAATCCGGCCCGGCGCCCAGCTGTTCGTAATCGTAGCGCGTATCGCCGACATCGCCGATGACGCCGACCGGCAGATTGCCGATCCGCCAGCGCTTGCGGATGCGGGCGTTGAGCACCGAGGCCTCATAGCGCGGGTTGGCGCCGATGATCAGCACCGCGTCGGCCTGCTCGATGCCTTCGATGGTCGGGTTGAAGATGTAGCTGGCGCGGCCAAGTGCCGGATCGAGTGCGGCGCCATCCTGGCGGCAGTCGGTGTTCTTCGAGCCGAGCGAAGCCATCAGCAGCTTCAGCGCGTAGATTTCCTCGACCGCGGCGAGATCGCCTGAAATGGCACCGATCTTCTCGGGTGCGGCCTTCGACACCGCGTCCTTGATCGCGGCGAACGCCTCGGCCCAGCTTGCCGGAACCAGCTTGCCGTCCTTGCGCACATAGGGGCGGTCGAGGCGCTGCGTGCGCAGGCCGTCCCAGATGAAGCGTGTCTTGTCGGAAATCCACTCCTCGTTCACCGCTTCGTTGACGCGCGGCAGGATGCGCATCACTTCGCGGCCACGGCTGTCGACGCGGATCGCCGAGCCGACGGCATCCATCACGTCGATGGATTCGGTCTTGGTCAGCTCCCACGGCCGCGCCTGGAAGGCGAAGGGTTTCGAGGTCAGCGCGCCGACCGGGCAGAGGTCGATGACATTGCCCTGAAGCTCCGAGGTCATTGCGCTTTCGAGATAGGTGGTGATCTCGGCATCCTCGCCGCGGCCGATCAGGCCGAGTTCGGAAATGCCGGCGACTTCCGTGGTGAAGCGGACGCAGCGCGTGCAATGGATGCAGCGGTTCATCACCGTCTTGACCAGCGGTCCGATATACTTGTCTTCGACCGCGCGCTTGTTCTCGTGATAGCGCGAGGAATCGACGCCGAAGGCCATCGCCTGGTCCTGCAGGTCGCATTCGCCGCCCTGGTCGCAGATCGGGCAATCCAGCGGATGGTTGATCAGCAGGAATTCCATCACGCCTTCCCTGGCCTTTTTGACCATCGGCGTGTTGGTGAAGATTTCCGGCGGCTCGCCATTCGGGCCCGGGCGCAGGTCGCGCACGCCCATGGCACAGGAAGCCTGCGGCTTGGGCGGTCCGCCCTTCACCTCGATCAGGCACATCCGGCAATTGCCGGCGATCGACAGCCGCTCATGGAAGCAGAAGCGCGGCACTTCCGCACCAGCGTCTTCCGCCGCCTGCAGCAGCGTGTAGTGGTCGGGTACAGTGATCTCTTTCCCGTCGACCTTGAGCTTTGCCATTCGCCTAAAACCCCTGCGGAGTTCCCGCAATCTCTTTTTCCGGACATGGTCGAGACCACGCCGTGCATTTCATTCACTTTTTGACGGCGAGCGCCGCCGCTTGGGCCGTCCAGTCGTCGCGGCCGATACGGCCGCCGAGCGACAGATAGTCCTCGACCCAGGCAACCTCTTGCGGCGTCCATGCCGCGATCTGGCCATACGTCCAGATACCCAGGCCGTTGAGTACCTTTTCCAGCTTGGGACCGATACCCGATATGGCCTTGAGATCCGCCGGTTTCGCCGGCTTTTCCATCGCCCTGGGCTGCCTGAAATCCTCTGGCATAAGCACATCGGCGGCGTCGCCGGCCGCTGGGACGGCATTCGCCGCCGGTGCTGCAGTGACGGCTTCCTTCGCGGCAATGTCCGTGACTTCCTGGGCAAAGGACTGCGCCTCGGCAATCATGGTTTTCGCCGTCGCCCGCGCCCTGGTGGAGGACGGGCTCGGATCGTCGAACTGCGCGACCCGCGCCTCGAAATCATCGACGATCGGCTGCAACAGCCGTTGCGAAGCCTCAGTCGCTCCCGAAAGCGCACCCAGCCAGACGCCGAAAGCGTGGTTGGCAAGCCCGAGGCTCAAGGCCGACATCGCCGCGGCACCCGCGACAGGATGCACGAGAAGGTTGACGGCACTGGCCATCTCCTTCGGCATCATCCTGGTCAGATCCTGGTTCATTTTCTCGAGCTGGTCCAAATTGGGCATCAATGGATTGGGTGTCGAATACGGCGCCATAGAGTTCTCCTGGTCGTTTCTTCGTTCGCCCGCCCCGGTTGTCTTAGATCGGGCACTTGCCCGTATCTCAAATCGGGCATTTGCCCGTATTTCCCTTCGGGCTTTCGCCCGCATTCAAGAAATTCTTCTATTCCGCCGCCACCATCACCGGTTCTGCCCGGTGCGCGTTGCGCGAAAACTCGTCGATGCGCCGCTCCACCTCGCCGCGGAAATGCCGCATCAGGCCCTGAATCGGCCATGCCGCCGCATCACCCAGCGCGCAGATCGTGTGACCCTCGACCTGCTTGGTGACGTCGAGCAGCATGTCGATCTCGCGCTTCTGTGCCTCGCCGCGCACCAGCCGCTCCATCACCCGCCACATCCAGCCGGTGCCTTCGCGGCACGGCGTGCACTGGCCGCAGCTCTCATGCTTGTAGAAGTAGGAAAGCCGCGCGATCGCCTTCACGATATCGGTCGACTTGTCCATGACGATGACAGCCGCCGTGCCAAGGCCGGATTTGAGGTCGCGCAGCGCGTCGAAATCCATCGGCGTGTCGATAATCTGCTCGGCCGGCACCAGCGGCACCGAGGCGCCGCCCGGAATGACCGCCAAAAGATTATCCCAGCCGCCGCGAATGCCGCCGCAATGCGTCTCGATCAGCTCGCGGAAAGGGATCGACATCGCCTCTTCGACCGTGCACGGGTTATTGACGTGGCCGGAGATGCAAAACAGCTTGGTGCCGACATTGTTGGGCCGGCCGAAGGACGAGAACCAGGCAGCACCGCGGCGCAGGATGGTCGGCGCGACCGCGATCGATTCGACATTGTTGACCGTGGTCGGGCAGCCATAGAGGCCGACATTGGCCGGGAATGGCGGCTTCAGCCTGGGCTGGCCCTTCTTGCCTTCGAGGCTTTCGAGCAGTGCCGTCTCCTCGCCGCAGATATAGGCGCCGGCGCCATGGTGCATGTAGATTTCGAAATCATAGCCGGAGGTGTTGTTCTTGCCGATCAGCTTGGCCTCATAGGCCTCGTCGATCGCCCGCTGCAGCGCCTCGCGCTCGCGGATGAACTCACCGCGTACATAGATGTAGGCGGCGATCGCGCCCATGGCGAAGCCGGCGAGGAATGCGCCCTCGACCAGCGTGTGCGGGTCGTTGCGCAGGATATCGCGGTCCTTGCAGGTGCCGGGCTCGGATTCGTCGGCATTGATGACGAGGTAGCTCGGCCGGCCATCGCTCTGCTTGGGCATGAACGACCATTTGAGGCCCGTCGGGAAGCCGGCGCCGCCGCGGCCGCGCAGGCCGGACGCCTTCATCTCGTTGACGATCCACTCGCGTCCCTTGGCGACGATGCCGGGTGTGTTGTCCCAGGCGCCGCGCGCCATCGCGCCGGCCAGCGACTTGTCGAAGAGGCCGTAGATGTTGGTGAAGATGCGGTCTTTGTCCTGAAGCATTTTTCGTCCCTCAGACCGGCTTCTTGCCGAAGACGCGGATGTATTCGGCGACGCCACCCTTGGCGAGCGCCTTGGCCTGCTTGACCCAGTCGTCGCGATCGATGCGGCCGTGGAAGGCGAGATAGCCGTCCACCCACTCGCGCTCGGCTTTCTTCCACGAAGCGACCTGGGCGAAAGTGAAGATGCCAAGGGAATGCAGGATGCCCTCGATCTTCGGCCCGACACCGGAAATCAGCTTGAGGTCGTCGACCAGCGCCGGTCTGTCGATGCCGGCTGGACGGTTCTTGTCTTCCAGCGACGGTTTGGCCGGCTTGGCTGGCTTCGCCGCCGGCACTTTGACTTCCGGCGATTTGAAGGCAGAAGCCGGCTCGGCCTTGTTCTTGGGGCCGCTGCGCTGCTTGGAAACCTGCTCGACCACGGGGTCCGCCTTGTTGGCATTGGCGGCCGAATGCAACGGTGCCGGAACGCTCGCCGCCTTTTCAACGGCCGGCGCCACCTTGACTGGCGAAGGCGATTTCAGCGCCGGGCTGGTTTCCGGCGCATCGGTTTTCGGCTTGCTGGCCTTCGAAGGTGCAACCGGAGCGTCGGCCGCTATCGGCGCGACCGTGGCGATGATCGCATCAGGCGCCGCCTTGGCGGCCTTGGCCGCCTCCCTGGCTTCCCTATCGCGGGTCGACTTGAGGATCGCCTTTTCGCTCTTCAGGGTTGTGAGGCCGGGGGCCGGCTCCGAGCCGGTGCGGCCGTTCTGCGGCCCGGGCGGCACCGAGGCGCCCTTGCCGGCGCCGTAGAGATCGATGATTTCGGCCAGCCGTTCCGGCGTCAGGTCTTCGAAAGTGTCCTTGAAGATCATGACCATCGGTGCGTTGACGCAGGCGCCGAGGCATTCGACCTCCTCCCATGACAAGGTGCCCTTGTCGTTGGTGTGGAACTGGTCGTGGTGGATTTTCGAGCGGCACACATCCATTAGCGCTTCCGAGCCGCGCAGCATGCAGGGCGTGGTGCCGCAGACCTGGATATGGGCCCGCGTGCCGACCGGGTTCAGCTGATACTGCGTGTAGAAGGTCGCGACCTCGAGACCACGAATCCGGGGCATGCCGAGCATGTCCGAGATCGTCTCGATGGCCGCCTTCGTCACCCAGCCTTCCTGCTCCTGTGCGATCATGAGAAGCGGGATGATCGCCGACTGTTCGCGGCCCTTGGGGTACTTCTTGATCCATTGCTTCGCAGTCGCGGCATTCGCCCGGTTGAAGGCGAAGGATGCTGGCTGGACGCTGGCTTCTGCGAGACGGCGGACTGACATTAGCGATCGACCTCACCAAACACGATGTCGAGGGAGCCGAGAACGGCGGTGACGTCGGCCAGCATGTGGCCACGACAGAGGAAATCCATGGCTTGCAGATGCGCAAAACCAGGCGCGCGCAGCTTGCAGCGGTAGGGCTTGTTCGAGCCGTCGGAGACCAGATAGACGCCGAACTCACCCTTCGGCGCTTCGACCGCCGCATAGACCTCGCCGGCCGGCACGCGATAACCCTCGGTGTAGAGCTTGAAGTGATGGATCAGCGCTTCCATCGAGCGCTTCATTGCCTGACGCTTGGGCGGCACCACCTTGCCGTCGAGGTTGGACACCGGGCCGGTGCTTTCCTTGCCGAGCAGAAGATCGACGCACTGGCGCATGATCTTCGCCGACTGGCGCATTTCTTCCATGCGCACGAGGTAGCGGTCGAAGCAGTCACCGTTCTTGCCGATCGGAATGTCGAAATCCATTTCCGAATAGCATTCATAGGGTTGCGACTTGCGCAGGTCCCAGGGCGCGCCCGAACCGCGCACCATGACGCCGGAAAAGCCCCAGGCCCAGGCGTCGGCCAATGTGACGATGCCGATATCGACATTGCGCTGCTTGAAGATGCGGTTGCCGGTCAGCAATTGATCGAGGTCGTCGATCGACTTGAGGAACGGGTCGATCCACTTGCCGATATCCTCGACCAGCTTCTGCGGCAGATCCTGGTGGACACCGCCGGGACGGAAATAGGCGGCATGCATGCGCGAACCGGAGGCGCGCTCATAGAACACCATCAGCTTTTCGCGCTCGACGAAGCCCCACAGCGGTGGCGTCAACGCGCCGACGTCCATCGCCTGCGTCGTCACATTGAGGATGTGCGACATGATGCGGCCGATTTCGCAGTAAAGCACGCGGATCAGCTGGCCGCGCTTCGGCACGTCGATACCGAGCAGGCGCTCGGCGGCCAGAGCAAAGGCGTGCTCCTGGTTCATCGGCGCGCAATAATCGAGCCGGTCGAGATAGGGGATCGCCTGCAGATAGGTCTTGGCCTCGATCAGCTTTTCCGTGCCGCGATGCAAGAGCCCGATATGCGGATCGACGCGATCGACGACTTCGCCGTCCAGCTCCAGCACGAGGCGCAAAACGCCATGCGCCGCAGGGTGTTGCGGGCCGAAATTGATGTTGAAATTGCGGACGGAGGTTTCAGCCATTTACTGCTTTGCCTTCTCGTCACCCGGCAGGACGTAATCAGTACCTTCCCACGGCGACAAAAAATCGAAATTGCGGAATTCCTGCTTGAGTTCCACAGGCTCGTAGATGACGCGCTTGGCTTCGTCGTCGTAGCGCACCTCGACGAAGCCGGTCAGCGGGAAATCCTTGCGCAGCGGGTGGCCTTCGAAACCGTAGTCGGTCAATAGGCGGCGCAGATCGGGATGGCCCGAGAACAGCACGCCGTAGAGATCGTAGGTCTCACGCTCGAACCAGTCCGCACCAGGGAACACGCCGGTGATCGACGGCACCATGGTTTCCTCGTCGGCCTGCACCTTGACGCGGATGCGCACATTCTGCTTCGGCGACAACAGATGGTAGACGACGTCGAAGCGCTTGGCGCGTGACGGATAGTCGGCGCCGCAGACGTCGATGATCGAGATGAACTGGCAGCGCGCATCGTCGCGCAGGAAGGTCATGACCTCGACCAGATCGCGCGGCTCGACGCCAATGGTAAGCTCGCCATAGGCGATATCAGCGTCATTCACGCGGTCGATCAGTTTCTCGCCGAGATAGGTCGACAGTTCGGTCAGGGATGCGGTCATGGATTTACCGTTCGATCGTGCCGGTGCGGCGGATCTTCTTCTGCAAGAGAAGAATGCCGTAAAGCAGCGCTTCGGCGCTCGGCGGGCAGCCGGGCACATAGATGTCGACCGGCACGATGCGGTCGCAGCCACGCACCACCGAATAGGAATAGTGGTAGTAGCCGCCGCCATTGGCGCAGGAGCCCATCGAGATGACGTAGCGCGGTTCCGGCATCTGGTCGTAGACCTTGCGCAACGCGGGCGCCATCTTGTTGGTCAGCGTGCCGGCGACGATCATGATGTCGGACTGGCGCGGAGACGCGCGCGGCGCGACACCGAAGCGCTCGCTGTCATAGCGCGGCATCGAGGTGTGGATCATCTCCACCGCGCAACAGGCGAGACCAAATGTCATGAACATCAGCGAACCGCTGCGTGCCCAGGTGATCAGCGCTTCCGTCGAGGTGACGAGAAAGCCCTTGTCGGCCAGCTCGTTGTTGATTTCGAGGAAGAAGGGATCGTCCTGCCCCACCGGCCTGCCGGTGTTGGGATCGATGATACCTTTGGGCTTCGGCGCGACGAGGGTGCCTGAACTGTCGTTCAATCCCATTCCAGCGCTCCTTTTTTCCATTCATAGGCAAAGCCGATGGTCAGCACCGCCAAAAATACCATCATCGACCAGAAGCCGAGCATGCCGATCTTCGAGAACGACACCGCCCACGGGAACAGGAAGGCTACTTCCAGGTCGAAGATGATGAACAGGATCGACACCAGGTAGAAGCGGATGTCGAATTTCATGCGGGCGTCGTCGAACGAGTTGAAACCGCACTCGTAGGCGGAAAGCTTTTCGGGATCGGGGTTGCGGTAAGCCACCAGGAAGGGTGCGGCCAGCAGCGCCAGGCCGACAACCAGCGCCACGCCGATGAACAGGACGATGGGCAGATACGAACTTAGAAGTGCGTTCATACTCGGCTTTCCGTTGGCGCCAATCCACGTTGATTACAGCACCGGACCCTAATGCGGAAGCGTGACAGTTTAACCGCTGAACCGTTTTAAGGGCCTATGCTGCAACGCGGCGAGGGTTAGCGCAGCACTTCCAGCGAAGCAAGTCAAACCTTGTTCAAAACACAGTGCTGGACGGCATATCGCGGCAAACTGGTCCGATCCGCTCCTGTTTGATTTCCTTCGCTTTTTACTCCACTTTTCTCTCCTGACATGGTTGCCGCCAAAACCCTGCTAGCATGAACCGGAATCACCCATCAAATCGCCCTCAGAGTGACGCCTGCATGAAGGAAAAGATCTCGCTCCCCATGGCCCGGCGCATTGCGCTTGCCGCCCAAGGGTTTCTCGATCCCCGCCCGACCGGCACACCGAACCGCCGGCACTTCGCCCGCGTATTGGCCCGCACCGGCCTGCTGCAGATCGATTCCGTCAGCGCGGTGGTGCGCGCTCATTATATGCCGCTCTATTCGCGCCTTGGCCCCTACCCGTTCGCTTTGCTCGACAATGCCGCGGTCACGCGCAAGCGCACGGTGTTCGAATATTGGGCGCACGAGGCTTCCTTTCTGCCGGTCGAGACTTACCCGCTGATGCGTTGGCGCATGCAACGCGCCGAGCGCGGCGACGAGATGTATCTGGGTCTCGCCAAATGGGGCCGCGAGCACGCAGCCTATATCGAAGAGATCTACCGCCAGGTCGCCGAGCGTGGCCCGATCGCCGCCTCCGCGCTCGAGGGCCAGAAGGGCTCGGGTGGTTGGTGGGGCTGGAGCCATGCCAAGCATGCCTTCGAATGGCTGTTCTGGGCCGGTCGCATCACCACGGCGCACCGTCGTGGTTTCGAGCGCTTCTATGACCTGCCCGAGCGCGTGCTGCCGCAGGCGATCCTCGATCTACCGATTCCCGCCGCCGAGGACGCGCACCGTGAATTGCTGCGCATTTCCGCCCGTGCCCACGGCATCGCGACATCAGGCGATTTGCGCGATTATTTCCGCCTGTCGCCGGCCGATATGAAAGGCCGGCTGGAGGAACTGGTTGAAACAGGCGAGTTGCTGCCGGTGCGCGTCGAAGGTTGGGACAAGCCGGCTTATCTTCATAGAGACGCCCGTGTGCCGCGCAAGATCGAGGCCCGCGCCCTGATGGCGCCGTTCGATCCGGTCGTCTTCGAGCGGTCGCGCACGGAGCGGCTGTTCGATTTCCACTACCGCATCGAGATCTACACGTCGGCCGACAAGCGGCAATACGGCTATTATGTCCTGCCGTTCCTGCTCGGCGACAGGATCGTGGCGCGCGTCGATCTGAAGGCCGACCGGCCTGCCGGCATCCTGCGCGTCCATGCGGCCTATGCCGAGCCCAAAGCGCCGCCACAGACTGCCGCTCAGCTCTACCAGGAACTGAAGCAGATGCAGGGCTGGCTCGGCCTCGAACGCATCGAGGTGACCCCGGCCGGTGACTTGGGTCCGGCGTTGGCCGACCTGACCGTGTCGTAAGCTCGCGTTGACACCGCCGCCTGCAAAAGCCTAAATCCGATACAGACGGTCTCTTCTCTTCAACGAGAGGAGCCAAGAGGGAATGCGGTGCGGGACGAAATCCCAAATCCGCGGCTGTCCCCGCAACTGTAAGCGAAGAGCCAAGGCCGAAAGCCACTGGGAGTTCCCGGGAAGGCGGCTACCCAAGGCGATGACCCGCGAGCCAGGAGACCTGCCGTCTGCGACTAAGAATCCGATCGCCCGGCGGGTTTCCGGGCAAGGAGCACGATCTTTGGACCATGACAGCAGTTTTTCGGCTGGCACAGCGGATGTTTCGTCCGGCCATGATGATGCGTTGGCCGGCGTCACCGTCATCGTCTGCGCCTCCTGCCGCGATGAAACCGGCTCCGACGCCCATCCCCGCGCCGGCGAACTGCTGGCGGACGACACGCGCCGCGCCGCATCGGGCGACAATATTCGCATCCGCAGCGTTGAATGCCTCGGCAATTGCAAGCGCCGTCTCAGCGCCGCCATCCTGCGCGACGGTTGCTGGAGCTACGTCTTTGGCGATCTGACCACGACCAGCGGCAGCGATCTCGTCACCGGCGCAAAACTCTTCGCCACCTCGACGGACGGTCTCATTCCATGGCGCGGCCGTCCCGATAGCCTGAAGCGCGGCCTTGTTGCCCGCATCCCTCCGCTCGACCTGTTGAAGGACTTGAAATGACCGCTCCAGATTCGTCTGCCAACCTCTCCCGCGTTCCCTGCACCGTCGTCACCGGTTTCCTCGGCGCCGGCAAGACGACGCTGGTCCGCCATCTCCTGGAAAACGCCGGCGGCAAGCGCATTGCCATCATCGTCAACGAATTCGGCGACATCGGCATCGACGGCGAGATCCTGAAAGGCTGCGGCATCGACACCTGTCCGGAGGAAAACATCGTCGAACTGGCCAATGGCTGCATCTGCTGCACCGTCGCCGATGATTTCGTCCCGGCGCTCGACCAGATCCTGTCGCTGACGCCAAAGGTCGACCACATCCTGATCGAGACTTCCGGCCTGGCTTTGCCCAAGCCGCTGGTCCAGGCTTTCCAGTGGCCGAGCGTGAAGAGCCGCGTCACCGTCGATGGCGTCATTGCCGTGGTCGACGGGCCGGCATTGGCCGAAGGACGCGTCGCCAACGACATGGACGCCTTGCAGGCGCAGCGCGCTCAGGATGAGACGCTCGACCACGACGATCCGGTCGAGGAGGTGTTCGAGGATCAGATCGCCTGCGCCGACCTGATCATCCTGTCCAAAAGCGACCTGATGGACGCCGCCGGCACTGCCCGCGCCAACGCCATCATTGGCGAACACTCCGCCCGCGCGGTGAAGATCGTGCCGACGTCGCATGGCAAGGTCGATCCTTCCGTACTGCTCGGGCTCGGTCTCGCAGTCGAGGACGACATCGAAAACCGCAAGTCCCATCATGACGGCGCCTTCGACCATGAGCATGACGACTTCGACACGTTCATCGTCGACATTGCCTCGATCGCCAATCCCGATGAGCTTGCAAAGCGCGTCGCCGCCGCCGCCGAAGAAGAGAACGTGCTGCGCGTAAAGGGCTTCGTCGAGGTCGGCGGCAAGCCGATGCGGCTCTTGCTGCAGGCCGTCGGGCCGCGCGTCAACCACTACTATGATCGCGCCTGGACGGCGCAGGACGACCGCCGCTCGCGCCTCGTTGTCATCGGCCTCAAGGGGCTGAACCGCCCGGCGATCGAGCGTATACTTGCCGGCTGATTTCGGACACGGGTTGCGATGCACATCCTAACCACGACATCCGCCTCGCTCGACGATCTCGCCGAGCCGGTCGATCTGCGGCAGACGCCGGCGGATATCGTGGCCCTGTCCTTCACCGACAGCGACCTCGCCGGCCTTGCGGCCGCGTGGAAGGCCGACGCCGGCCGGCTGCCCTCGATGCGGCTGGCCGCCCTGCGTGATCTGCGCCATCCCATGTCCGTCGACCTCTGGGTCGACAGCGTCGCCCGCCACGCCAAGATCATCCTCGTCCGCATCCTCGGCGGCTACGACTGGTGGCGCTACGGCTGCGACCAGCTTGCCTCGATCGCTCGCGAACGCGGCATAAAACTGGCTCTGCTGCCCGGCGAGAGCCATGACGAGGACCTAAGGCTGATCGAAGCCTCGACGCTGCCGCGCGAGGAGCTTGACGGCCTGCTCGATTATTTCCGCGAGGGCGGCCCGGCGAATATGAGCGCGCTGGTGCAAAGGTTGGCGCGGCTGGCGGGACAGGATGAGCCTGTCGTCGAGCCGGTCGCGGTCCCGAAGGCTGGGTTTTACGAGCCCGCACGCGGAGTCGTGGAGAAGGCGGACGCATCGAATGTTGGCGTTCCTTCACACCCCCCTCTGTCCTGCCGGACATCTCCCCCGCAAGGGGGGAGATCGGATTTCATCAAAGCCGGCGCTTCTCTCGCTGAGGCATCTACAACCTCGACAATTGGCGAAACCGCCGATGACAGAGCAATCTCCCCCCTTGCGGGGGAGATGTCCGGCAGGACAGAGGGGGGTGTGACGGAACTCGACGTTGACAACGTCAACGCCCCAGTCGTGCCCATCCTGTTCTACCGTTCGATGCTGCTGGCCGCCGATGTCGCGCCCATCGATGCGCTTTTTGAGGCGCTGCGGCAGCGTGGTCTACTCCCGGTCCCTATCTTCGTCTCCAGCCTCAAAGACCCAACGTCACTCGCCTTTGTCGAAACAGCGCTCGCCTCCCTAAAACCCGCCGCCATCATCACCGCGACCGCTTTCGCATCCGGCGCGGAGCCCGGCATCGAAACCTTGTTCGACCGCGCCGGCGTGCCTGTCTTCCAGGTCATCGTCGCCACCACCCGCCGCGATATCTGGGAAAACAACCAGCGCGGCCTGGCGCCCGCCGACCTCGCAATGCATGTCGTGCTGCCCGAGTTGGACGGCCGCATCCTCGCCGGCGCAATTTCCTTCAAGGGTGAGAGCGAGATCGACCCGGCACTTGGCCACCGCGCCTTCGCCAACCGGCCGGAAGCGGATCGTGTGGCGCAGGTGGCTGACCGTGTCGCGGCCTTCATCCGCCTGCAGCAGACGCCACGCGCGGGGCGCAAGCTCACCATCCTGATCCCGGATTATCCGAGCGCCCCCGGCCGCACCGGCTATGCCGTCGGCCTCGACGTGCCGTCCAGCGTGCTCGCGATGCTGCATGACCTGAGGGAACAGGGCTATGGTGTTGACGGGATTCCGGAGACGCCGCGTCGGTTGCTGGATTTGCTGGCGCGGAGCAATGATGGGCTGGGGCTGGATGACTATCTCGACTTCTCCAAGAGCCTGCCGGTTGCGGCTATCGCTGCCGTAGAAGCTGCATGGGGCAAGGCAGAAGAGACAGGTTTGCGCGAGGCGCCCCCCTCTGTCCTGCCGGACATCTCCCCCACTTGGGGGGAGATTGGCGGTTCAGTTGCCGGCTCCCTTCCTGCAACGTTTGAGATTGGCGAAAGCGCAGATGACCGCTCAATCTCCCTCCTTGTGGGGGAGATGTCCGGCAGGACAGAGGGGGGCGCCTCGCGCAAACCTTCGCTATCAAGCAAGAAACACTTCCCCTTCCGTGCCGCCACCTTCGGCAACGTCACCGTGGCACTTGCCCCCGATCGCGGCCGCTCCGCCGACCGCCGCGCCGACTACCACGACCCGACGCTACCGCCGCGCCATGCGCTGATCGCCTTCGGCCTATGGCTGCGCAAATTGCTGGGCATCCACGCGCTGGTCCATGTCGGCGCGCATGGCACGCTGGAATGGCTGCCGGGCAAGACGGTCGCGCTTTCGGAAAACTGCTTTCCCGAGATCGTCACCGGTCCCCTGCCCGTAATCTATCCCTTCATTGTCTCCAACCCCGGCGAAGCGGCGCAGGCCAAGCGGCGCATTGCCGCCGTCACCCTTGGCCATCTGCCGCCTCCGCTTACCGGCGCAGGGCTGGACGAGAACCAGCACAAGCTGGAACGGTTGGTCGACGAATACGCCCAGGCCGACGGGCTCGACCGCCGCCGCCGCGACCGTCTGGCCAAGCTGATCGTCGAAACCGCGCAAAAGACCGGCCTCGCTTCCGAAGCCGGCGTCGCCAGAACCGACGCGCCCGATGAAGCGTTGCGCCGCATTGACGCCTGGCTCTGCGACCTCAAGGATTTCGCCATCAAGGACGGATTGCATATCTACGGTCGCGCCCCCGATGAGGAGCCCGACGCCATGCGTCGCCAAAGCGCTGACGCCGAGAAGACGGCGCTACTTGCGGCGCTCGATGGCCGCCACATCAAGGCCGGTCCGGCAGGCGCGCCCGCGCGCGGCCGTTCCGACGTCCTGCCCACCGGCCGCAACCTCTTCACGTCGGACCCGCGCACCATGCCGACGCCGACCGCCTATGATCTCGGCAGGGTGGCGGCCGAAGAAGTCGTGCGCGGCTATATGCAGTCGCATGGCGACTGGCCGCGCTCGCTGGTCATCGACCTCTGGGGTTCGGCGTCGCTGCGCACCGGCGGCGAAGAGATCGCGCAAGGGTTGGCGCTGATGGGCTGCCGGCCGCAATGGGATTCTGCGACCGGCCGTATCACCGGCATCGAAGTTCTGCCGCCGGCCACGCTCGGCCGGCCGCGCGTCGACGTCACCTGGCGGATCTCCGGCCTGTTCCGCGACCTGTTCCCGACCCAGATCGCGCTGATCGATGCCGCCGCCAACGCCGTTGCCGCCCGCGACGAGGACGATTCGGAAAACCCGCTCGCGGCGAGGACCCGCACTGACGGCAAGGTCAGCCCGCGAATCTTCGGCACCTCGCCCGGCACGTACGGCGCCGGCGTCGAGTATCTCCTGTCCTCCGGCGACTGGGCGGCGCGCGAAGAAATCGGCCGCGCCTATCTCGACGCAACATCGCACGCCTATGGCGGCGCAGAGGGCGAAGGCGTCTCCGCGCCCGGCGCCTTCGAGGGCCGCATCGCCGAGGCCGATCTTCTCGTCCACACCGGCGACGACCCCGGCCGAGACATCCTCGAAGGCTCCGCCGACGTCGCCTTCATCGGCGGCTTTTCGGCAGCCCTGGCGGCGCTTGGCAGGAATGCCGACGTCATCGTGCTCGACACCACGGACCCGCAAAAGCCGAAGCCGCGCTCAGTCGGCGAGGCCGTATCGCGCGTGGTTCGAGCCCGCGCCGTCAATCCACGCTTCATTGCAGGCCAGATGCGCCACGGCCCGCGCGGCGCCTCCGAATTTGCCGAAACCGTCGACCGGCTGGTTGGCTTTGCCGAAACCACGCATGCGATATCGGGCACGCTGATCGAGGCCGTGCATGACGCCTATCTCGGCAATCCGGCTGTTCGCGCCTTCATCCTGCGCGAGAACCCCGCCGCTGCGAAAGTCATCGCCGAACGCTTCCTGTCCGCGCGCCGGCGTGGCCTCTGGCATCCCCTGCGCAATTCCATCGACGACGACCTCGCTGCCCTGATTGCTGAGGCAGAAGCGCTGGGGGTGGCGGCATGAACGCCTTCTCACGCCGCGGTGCCTGCCCGGCCCTGTCGGCACCGATGCAAACCGGCGATGGCCTGCTGGTGCGGCTCAACCCGGTCGCGGAAGGTCTATCTTCTGGAGGATTGTCGCCCAAGCTTCTGATCGGGATAGCCGAATCCGCTTTGCGGCATGGCAACGGCATCATGGAAGTGACAGCGCGCGGCAGCCTGCAGATACGCGGGCTGACGGCGGAAAGCGCGCCTCTGCTGGCAACAGAGGTCGACGCTCTGGGCATTGCGGTGCGCACCGGCGTGCCTGTAGAGACTGGGCCGCTGGCCGGCATCGATCCGCAGGAGGTAGCCGATCCCCGGCCGCTGGCGGAGCGGATCAGGGTGGCGGTCGAAGAGGCTGGGCTGACGGCAAGGCTGGGGCCGAAGGTTTCGGTCATTGTCGACGGCGGCGGGCAGCTTGGGCTGGATTCGGTGACGGCCGATATCAGGCTGAAGGCGGTGCGAGCCGACAACGACATCGTTTGGAGCGTATCGGTTGCCGGCGACGGCCGAAACGCGAAGGTGTTGGCAAAAGTCGATGCGGATACCGCGAGAGACATCGCCGTCGCTGCACTGAGGATGGTCGCCGAAAAAGGTCGCGAGGCGCATGCAAGGGATTTGTCGGAGAGGCAATTAATATCTCTCGAAGGTTGGCATTCTGTGGCGCCCCCCTCTGTCCTGCCGGACATCTCCCCCACAGGTGGGGAGATCGGCCGCTTCGGCGCTTCGCCCCCTCTCGCATCGTTTGAGATTGGCGAAAGCGGAGACAAGGGCGACATCTCCCCCCTTGTGGGGGAGATGTCCGGCAGGACAGAGGGGGGCGTCGTAGAGCGCAATCACCGGCCAATTGGCCTTTTCAATCTCAACGCCGCCATCGCCCTCGGCATCGCCCTCCCCTACGGCAGCATGCCGGCAGAGAAGATCATCGACCTCGCCCAAAGCGCTCTCGCTCTCGGCACAGCCGAAATCCGCCTCGCCCCCGGCCGCGCCTTGCTTCTCCTCGGCCAACCAGCAGCTGCCAGCCAGCCCCTCCAAGACGCCGCCGCCACCCTCGGCTTCGTCACCTCCTCCGCCGACCCACGCACGCGCATTGCCGCTTGTCCTGGCACGCCGGCCTGCGCCTCCGGGCGGATCGCCACGCGCGACATTGCCGAGACGATCGCCGCTGAAAACGCTGACATCCTCGACTTCACCCTGCACGTTTCCGGCTGCGCCAAGGGCTGCGCCCATCCAGGCAAGGCAGCCCTCACTCTGGTCGGCGGCGAAAACGGAGCCGGACTTGTCGTGAACGCGACGGCAAAGGCCCTTCCTGCCGGCTACAGGCCGGGCTATGACGCCGCGCGCGGCATCGGCCGCGTCGCGGCAATGATCCGCAGCGCACGATATCAAGGCGAAACCGCCGCCGCTTGCCTGACAAGGCTCGGGCCGGTCGCTATCGCCGAAGCTTACCGACAGGCCCGAACTTACCAACAGGCCCGAACTTACCAACAGGAATGAGCATGGCCGCCTACGACTATATCCATGACGGCACGGCGATCTACGAACGCTCCTTCGCCATCATCCGCGCCGAAGCTGATCTGTCGCGCTTCTCCGAAGCCGAGGCCGATGTCGCCGTCCGCATGATCCATGCCTGCGGCCAGGTCGAAGCATCAAGCCATTTCGTCTTCTCCGCCAATTTCGTTGCCGCCGCGCGCGCCGCTTTGGCGGCTGGCGCACCGATTTTCTGCGACGCGGAAATGGTCTCGCATGGCGTCACCCGCGCCCGGTTGCCGGCCGGCAACGAGGTGATCTGCACCTTGCGCAACCCGCGCACGCACGACATCGCCAAGGAGATCGGAAACACCCGTTCGGCCGCCGCGATCGAGCTGTGGGGCGACCGCATGGCTGGTTCGGTGGTCGCCATTGGCAATGCACCGACCGCACTGTTTTATCTCCTGGAAAAACTGCGCGACGGCGCGCCGAAGCCGGCGGCCATCATAGGCATGCCGGTCGGCTTCGTCGGTGCGGCCGAATCCAAGGATGCTTTGGCCGAGAATTCCTATGGCGTGCCCTACGCCATCGTCCGCGGCCGGCTTGGCGGCAGCGCCATGACTGCCGCAGCGCTCAATTCATTGGCGAGGCCGGGCCTGTGAACGCGCTTGTCAAAGGTCGTCTCTTCGGCGTCGGCACCGGTCCCGGCGACCCCGAACTGCTGACCCTGAAGGCCGCGCGGGCCTTGGCCGAGGCCGATGTCGTGGCCTATTTCGCCAAGCGCGGCAACAACAGCAACGCGCGCGCCATCGTCGAAGCGCAGTTTCGGCCCGAAATGACGGAGCTGCCGCTGCTCTATCCCGTCACCACCGAAATCGACAAGGATCATGACGACTACCGGTCGCAGATCACGGCCTTCTACGAGGAGTCCGCCGCGAAGGTCGCCGAACACCTTCAGGCAGGCAAAATGGTTGCCGTGCTGTCGGAAGGCGACCCGCTTTTCTACGGCTCCTACATGCATCTGCATGTGCGACTGGCTCATCGCTTCCCGACCGAAGTCATTCCCGGAATCACCGCCATGTCCGGCTGCTGGTCGCAGACTGGTGTTCCGATCGTCCAGGGCGACGACGTGCTGACGGTTCTGCCGGGCACGATGAGCGAGTTCGAGCTGACACGCCGGCTGGCCGACACCGATGCCGCCGTCATCATGAAGGTCGGCCGCAACCTGCCCAAGATCAGGCGGGCGCTGGAAGCGACCGGCAAGCTGACGCGCGCCGTCTACGTGGAGCGCGGCACCATGGCTGGCAGTGTGTCCATGAAGCTTGCCGACAAACAAGACGACAAGGCGCCCTATTTCGCCATCGTACTGGTCGCCGGCTGGTCGGGCCGCCCCGGCATCTTGGGAGGCGAAGCATGAGTGGCCGTCTCACCGTCATCGGCCTTGGCCCTGGCAATGCCGATCAGGTCACGCTGGAAGCCAGCCGCGCTATCGCCGAGGCCAAATTCTTCTACGGCTACAAACCCTATCTCGACCGGCTCGAGCTACGGCCGGACCAGACCCGCGTCGCTTCCGACAATCGCGAGGAACTTGCCCGCTCCAAGGACGCACTGGCCAAAGCCGCCGAAGGCCACGATGTCGCCGTCGTCTCTGGTGGCGATCCCGGCGTGTTCGCCATGGCGGCCGCCGTCTGCGAGGCGATCGAGGCCGGCCCGTCCGAATGGCGCACGGTCGATGTCGCTGTCGTGCCCGGCATCACCGCCATGCTGGCTGTCGCCGCCCGCATCGGCGCGCCGCTCGGCCATGATTTCTGTGCCATCTCGCTGTCCGACAATCTGAAGCCGTGGGAACTGATCGAATTGCGCCTGCTGGCGGCGGCCGGCGCCGGCTTCGTCATCGCGCTCTACAACCCGATCAGCAAGGCACGGCCCTGGCAGCTCGGCCGCGCCTTTGAATGCCTGACCGCGATCCTGCCGGGAACCACACCGGTGATTTTCGGCCGCGCCGCCGGCCGCCCGGACGAGCGTATCGAGGTCTACCTGCTGGCAGACGTCGACGCGCAAAAGGCCGACATGGCCACTTGTATCATCATCGGTTCGCCGGAAACCCGGATCATCAGGCGCGCAGAAAAGCCGGCGCTGGTCTACACGCCGCGTTCGGCAGCGGGCTCGACAAAATGATCGACCCCAAATTGATCGACAATCGCGGCGAGCTGTTCGACGGTTTCAGCCGAAGGCACATCCGGCAGATCAGGTCGTCGGATCATGACCACCTCGATGCCAAGTGCCCGCGCCGCGGCGATCTTGCCGTAGGTGGCCGCGCCGCCGCTGTTCTTGGACACGACGACATCGATGCGATGCTTTTCGAGCAGCGCGCGCTCATCGGGCTCGCGAAACGGGCCACGGGCCAACAGATATTCGGCATCAGGCACGGCCAGCGTGGGCTCGACCGGATCGACACTGCGAATGAGATAGTGGTGCTGGGGTGCGGCTTCGAAAGCCGCGACCTCTTGCCGGCCGAGCGCCAGAAAAACGCGGCGCGGCGCGGATCCAAGCGCTTGCGCGGCATCGCCAAACGTATCGACCAGCGTCCAGCGGTCGCCTTCGACAGGCTCCCAGCCAGGGCGCCGCAGGGCAAGGATCGGCACGCCGGCAACGCGCGCGGCTTGCGCGGCATTGGCGGATATCTGCGCCGCATAGGGGTGCGTGGCGTCGATCAGCAGGTCGGTGCCCGTCTCCCGCAGGTAAGCAGCCAGCCCGTCGGCGCCGCCAAAGCCTCCGGTTCGCACCGGCACGCCCTGTGCGACCGGGCTTTCGGTGCGCCCGGCCAGCGACAGCGTGATCGACAGATCGGCGCGCGCGGTCAGTTTTCCAGCCAGTTGCCGGGCTTCCGTGGTACCGCCGAGGATCAGAATGCGGTGGGTCATCATGCCTGCTAAGGGTCCGCGCGGCGCCAAGCTCACCTCAAGATGGCTCACCATCGTCGGCATCGGCGAGGACGGTTTAGCGGGTCTCGGCGACGAGGCCAAGCAGCGGATTGCGCAGGCGGAGATCATCTTCGGCGGCAAGCGGCACCTGGCGCTTGTTGCTTCCTTCGCCAAGGGCGAAGCGCGCCCCTGGCCGGTTCCATTCGATGCCGAGATGGCCGACGTGCTGGCACTCGCCGGCAGGCGCGTCTGCGTGCTGGCTTCCGGCGATCCCTTCTTCCACGGCGTCGGCGCCACCCTCGCCCGCAAGGTCAAGCCACAGGAGATGCATGTCATTCCCGCCCCGTCGGCCGTTTCACTGGCGGCCGCGCGGCTTGGCTGGGCGCTGCAGGACATCGAGATCGTGTCGCTGCATGGCCGGTCGATCGACCTGATCCGCCCGCTATTGCAGCCGAACGCCCGTATCCTGGCGTTGACCTCGGATGCCGAAGCCCCTGCGGCAATCGCCCGCCTGCTGACGGAACTCGACTTCGGCGCGTCGCGGCTGACTGTCCTGGAGGCGCTGGGCGGGCCAAACGAGAATCGGCGCACGGCCCACGCCGACGCCTTCGACCTCGAAAACATCAATCCGCTCAATGTTCTTGCGATCGAAATTGATCCTAGCCCACAAGCGCGCGTGCTGCCGCTCACATCAGGCCTTGCCGATCATATGTTCGACCATGACGGCCAGATCACCAAGCGCGAAATCCGTGCGATCACCCTGTCGGCGCTGGCTCCGAGGCGTGGCGAATTGCTGTGGGACATCGGCGCCGGCTCCGGGTCCATCGGCATCGAATGGATGCTGGCCCACCCTTCTATGCGCACCATTGCCATCGAGGCCGACCCGATCCGCGCCGCCCGCATTGGCCGCAACGCCACCGCCTGTGGCGTTCCCGGTCTCGTCGTGGTCGAAGGCAGCGCGCCCAAGGCGCTTGCCAGGCTGGACACGCCTGACGCGATCTTCATCGGCGGCGGCGGCAGCGATGCCGGCGTGTTGAACGCTGCCATCAAGGCCCTGCGCGCCGGCGGCCGCCTCGTTGCCAATGCGGTGACGTTGGAGATGGAAGCCCTGCTTCTCGCCCGCCATGTCTCGCTCGGCGGCGACCTTACCCGGATCGCGATATCCCGCGCGTCGCCCGTCGGCTCGATGCAGGCATGGCGGCCGGCCATGCCGGTCACCCAATGGAGCTGGGTCAAGCCATGATGGTCGCGGGCATCGGCAGCCGAAAAGGCGTGAGCGTCGGGGACGTGCTTGCCGCGATAGAAACCGCCCTGGAAGCGCATGGGCTGGCGATGACGGCTCTTTCGGCGCTGGCGACTGCCACGCTGAAGAAGAATGAAGAAGCGATCCCTGCCGCTGGCCGCGCGCTGCGTCTTCCAGTCATTGTCGTCGATGACTCAGCGCTCCAGGCCGCCTCGCCGGATACGCTCAGCCATTCCGACCTCTCGCAGGACCTGGCCGGCACGCCATCGGTTTCCGAGGCATCCGCTCTTGCCGTCGCCGGCAAAGGCGCCAGACTGCTCGGCCCCCGCACGGTGCTCGGCTCCGTCACCTGCGCCATCGCTGTCAGCGGAGATGCGCCATGACCGTCCATTTCATCGGTGCCGGTCCAGGTGCGGCCGACCTCATCACGCTGCGCGGCGCGAGGCTTTTGGCAAGTTGCCCGGTCTGCCTTCATGCCGGCTCGATCGTCGCGCCCGAATTGCTGCAGCACTGTGCGCCGGGGACGAAACTGATCGACACCGCGCCGATGTCACTCGACGAGATCGAAGCCGAGTATGTCGCGGCGCACAAGGCCGGCCATGATGTCGCCCGCCTGCATTCCGGCGACCTTTCGGTGTGGAGCGCCGTGGCCGAGCAGATCCGCCGGCTGGAAAAGCATGGCATCCCCTACACGCTGACACCGGGCGTCCCCTCCTTCGCCGCCGCTGCCGCCGCACTTCGCCGCGAACTGACAATTCCCGAAGTCGCGCAAAGCCTGGTGCTGACCCGCATCTCCGGCCGCGCCTCGAAGATGCCGCCCGGCGAAACGCTGGCCGGCTTCGGCCGCACCGGCGCCACGCTCGCCATTCATCTGGCCATCCACGCCATCGATCGCGTCGTCGCCGAACTGACGCCGCATTATGGCGGCGATTGCCCGGTGGCGATCGTCTTTCGCGCCTCCTGGCCGGACGAGCGCGTGCTGACCGGCACGCTGGAGACCATCGAAGCGCTGCTCGCTGCCAATCCGATGGAGCGCACGGCGATCATCTTCGTCGGCCGCTCGCTGGCGGCGGAAGGTTTTGGCGAAAGTTCATTGTACGACGCCCATTACCAGCGGCGTTTTCGCGGACGGGACGGATTGTGAGCGGCAGCACCAAAAATACCGGCGAAAATGCCACGCTCGAAAAGGCTTTGTCCCGGCTGAATTTCAAGCCGCGCCGGCTCGAGCCAGGCCATGTCTGGCTGGCTGGGGCCGGCCCCGGCGACCCCGGCTGCCTGACCCTGGAAGTGCTGGCTGCGTTGGCCGAGGCGGATGCTCTGGTCTACGATGCGCTGGTCTCATCAGATATCGTCGCCGTTGCCGAAAATGCCGAGCTTTTCTTTGCCGGCAAGCGCGGCGGCAAACCGTCGATGAAACAGGACGACATCACCGCCCTTTTGGTGCGGCTGGCGCGCGACGGCCGCCGCGTCGTCAGGCTGAAGGGCGGCGATCCCTATATTTTCGGCCGTGGCGGCGAAGAGGCTTTGGCGCTGGCGCGCGAAGCCATCCCGTTCCGTGTCCTGCCCGGCCTGACATCGGGCCTCAGCGCGCTGGCCGCCACCGGCATTCCGGCCACCATGCGCGGCATCAACAAGGCTGTGATCCTGGCCACTGGCCACGCCGCCGGCACCGATGACGATCTCGACTGGGCGGCAATCGCCCGCACCGGCCAGCCTGTCGTCGTCTATATGGGCATGGCCAATCTGCCGCTGATCGCCGCAGCGCTGCTCGATGGCGGGCTGGCCCCGTCGACGCCGGCGGCGGTGATCGTCGCCGCAACGACACCGCAGGAGCGAACTGTCGTCGCCACGCTCGCCACCATTGCCGAGGAAGCAGCCGCCGCCAGCCTTGCCTCGCCGGCGCTGAGCGTCGTCGGCGGCATCGTCGCCATGCGCGCGGCACTGGCGGGGAACGCATGACGGCTCGCGCGATCATCATTGGCGCGCCGCGCTCCGGCTCCGGCAAGACCAGCGTCACCATCGGCATCCTGCGCGCGTTGACCCGGCGCGGCCTGAAAGTGCGCGGCGCCAAATCCGGCCCCGACTATATCGACCCCGGCTTCCACACCGCAGCCACGGGACTGTCCGGCATCAATCTCGACAGCTGGGCGATGCCGCCGTCGCTGCTCAATGCGCTTGCCTCGCAAGCAGCTGACGATACCGATTTCGTCATCCTTGAAAGCGCCATGGGCCTGTTCGACGGCATTCCGGCCTCGCCGGGGCGCACCGGTTCGGCGGCCGACCTGGCGCGGCTCTACGGCCTCCCGGTGCTGCTGGTGCTCGACGTCTCCGGCCAGTCGACCACGGCAGCAGCTGTTGCCAAGGGTTTTGCCACCTATGATCCGGACGTGCGCATGGCGGGCGTCGTGCTCAACCGGCTGGGCAGCGAGCGGCACCGCCGGCTGTCCGGCGACGCCATCGAGGCGATCGGCCTGCCAGTCGTCGGCGCCATCCTGCGCGACCCCACGCTGAACCTGCCCGAGCGACATCTCGGCCTCGTCCAGGCCGGCGAATATGACGACCTGATGGCGCATCTCGACCGGCTTGCCGATATGGCGGAAAAGTCGCTCGATCTCGATGCCATCATGGCCCTGGCGACACCACTCACCCCGGCGCCCGGCGGCTTCGCCGACGCGCTGGCACCGCCCGGTCAACGCATCGCGCTGGCCGAGGATGCCGCCTTCACGTTCCTCTATCCGCATGTCGCCGCTTACTGGCGCAAGGCGGGTGCCGAAATCGTCCCGTTCTCGCCGCTCGCCGACGAAGCACCCGATGAGGATTGCGACGTCTGCTGGCTGCCCGGCGGCTATCCCGAGCTTCACGCTGGCCGGCTTGCTGCAGCGGAGACTTTCAAAGCCGGAATGGCAAGATTCGCAGCGACAAAGCCAATCCATGGCGAGTGCGGTGGCTTCATGGTGCTTGGCGACGCTTTGGAGGATGCCTCCGGCGAAACGCATGCGATGCTCGGCCTGCTCGGCCATTCCACCAGCTTCGCCAAGCGCAAGATGAACCTCGGCTATCGCGAAGCGCGGCTGCGTGCCGATTGTCCGCTGGGCGCACAGGGCGCCCTGATCCGTGGCCACGAATTCCACTATGCTCAGATGCTTGCTGCCGGTAACGACGAGCCGCTGGCCGACCTAGCCGACGGCCAAGGCAATCCGATCGGCGCCTCGGGCTATCGACGCGGCCATGTCAGCGGCACCTTCTTCCACGCCATTGCGAGGGGCTAGAGCATGAAGCTCAAGAACTTGATCCTTTCGCCCCGTCAGGTCGTCGACGACATCGCACTTTGTCTGGTCTTTTTCACCAGGCTGCCGCTGCCTGCCTTCGATTTTCGCGGCCGCAGCCTTGCCGCGGCGATCTGGGCCGCACCGGTCGCCGGCCTCGTCGTCGGCCTGATCGGCGCCATCGTCTTTGCCACGGCGGAACGGCTTGGCCTTGCCATGGGGCCGGCTGCCGCCCTTGCCCTGGTGGCTACCCTGCTCACCACCGGCTGCCTGCATGAAGATGGGCTGTCCGACGTCGCCGACGGCTTTGGCGGCGGCAAGTCGCGCGGCAAGAAACTCGAGATCATGCGCGACAGCCGCATCGGCGCCTATGGTGCCGCGGCGCTGGCTCTGTCGCTGCTGATCCGCTGGAGCGTCCTTTCGCAACTCGTCGACCCCACACAGGCGCTCTTCGCCCTCGTGGCCGCACACGCGGCCTCACGCGGTCTGCTCGGCGCCTTCATGCATCTCTTGCCGCCGGCGCGGATCGACGGCCTGTCGGCCGACGCTGGCACGGTTTCGCAGGAAACCGCCATCGCCGGCGCCGTGCTCGGCGCGATCCCGCTGCTCCTGCTCGGGCTGGGAGGTGCCGTTTTCGCGCTGATCCTGCTTGGCCTGCTGTTTGCCGCTTTTCGCGCCCTTTGCCTCAACCAGATCGGTGGCCAGACCGGCGACACGATCGGCGCCTTGCAGCAGGCGGGCGAAATCGCGGTGCTGCTCGTCGCTTCCGTAGCCCTCTCCTGACCCTTTTGGCCTGATTCCTTTTCGGAGACTTTGCCCCATGCCCTTCAAATTGCTCGATGAATTGCGCGTCGCCTGCCTCGACCTCCCGGCCGGCAGCGATGCCGCTGCCAATGCGGTCGCCCGTCGTCAGGACACGCTGACCAAGCCGCAGGGCAGCCTCGGGCGGCTGGAGACGATCGCAGCATGGCTGGCGCGCTGGCAGGGCCGCGACATGCCGAAGCTCGACCGCGTAAAAGTCTTCGTCTTCGCCGGCAACCACGGCGTCACCGCGCAAGGCGTGTCGGCCTATCCTTCTGAGGTCACCGTGCAGATGGTGGCGAATTTCGCCGGAGGAGGCGCCGCCATCAACCAGCTTGCCCGCATCGCCGGCGCCGAACTCGATGTCATTCCGCTCGATCTCGACCATCCGACCGGCGACTTCACGCAAGGCCCAGCGATGGACGAGAAGGCCTTCCTGACGGCAGTCTCGGCCGGCTATGACGCGGTGACGAAAGACCTCGATCTTATCTGCTTCGGCGAGATGGGCATCGGCAACACCACGCCAGCCGCCGCCATTTCAGCCGCGCTGTTCGGCGGTGGCGCGGAAAAATGGACCGGGCGCGGTACCGGCGTCGACGACGCCGGCCTCAAGCGCAAGGTGGTCGCCATCGAAGCCGGCCTGAAGCGCCATGCCTCCGCCCTTGCCGATCCGCTTGCTATCGCTGCCGCGCTTGGCGGACGCGAACTCGCCGCCATCTTCGGCGCCACGCTGGCCGCCCGCCATCTGGGCATACCTGTGCTGCTCGACGGCTTCGTCTGCACCGCCGCCGTAGCTCCGCTGGCCAAGCTGCATCCGACCGGGCTCGCCCACACAATTGCCGCGCACGTTTCGGCAGAATCCGGCCACCGTGGCCTGCTCGAAGCCCTCGGCCTGCCGCCGCTGCTCGATCTCGGCATGCGGCTCGGCGAAGGCTCCGGCGCCTGCCTCGCCGTCAACATCGTCCGTTCAGCACTGGAGTGCCATACCCGTATGGCGAGCTTTGCCGAGGCGGGTGTTTCGGAGAAGTAATCGTCGAATTCCCTGCTCAAGGCATACAAGCCACGGGAAAAGTAGCGTCGCCGGCGTCTTCCAATGGCCAGGATTCTCAAATATATCTTGCGGATGAAGAAACTTCATCCTGCCGCAGCTGCAGTGTTTATCGCCGGGGCGGTCGCCGCTGTACTCCGTCACAGCAGCTATTCAAGTCATGGCCCGATCGATACCGGCATTTTCGTTGTCTTCCTGGTCTTCTTCTGGTGGCTCATCAGCGATTTCTCAGGCGGGGAAAGTGGAGTTGATGTCAACGAAACTGCAAGCGCGAAAGAAAGTATTGCGTTTCGATTCGGCAGGTTTCTGAGCCGCATTTCTCGACGCGGTTAGATCGCTCGAGGCCCACCATTGCTGGTTAAACATCGAGGCCAGACCATTGGCCCGAGACGCGCCAAACGCATCCCGCCTTCAGGGTCTTTCCACCAAGTCTTTGAAGAATTTGGTGGGTGCGCACAGGATTGAACTGTGGACCCGCTGATTAAGAGTCAGCTGCTCTACCAACTGAGCTACGCACCCACTCGGCCGGCAAAAACCGGCGTTGGCGGGCATATAGCCGCCACCATCCGTCCTGTCCAGCCCTGCCGGAGTCATTTCCCGACAAATCGCCTGGAGCCTCGCTTTGGGCGTTGACGCAGGACGAAACCTTACGTTCTTTTGGCGGGACAGCGCCCCCCTCTGCCCTGCCGGGCATCTCCCCCTCCAGGGGGGAGATCGGAAGCTTCGTCGTCCCGCCTCTCCTTCTGCATTCGAGGTTTGGCGAAATCCGAAGTTACGGCCAATCTCCCCACTTGAGGGGGAGATGTCCGGCAGGACAGAGGGGGGCGGTCAAAGATCGCTAACAGCGACGGTCTTCCTCGATACATTAAGGCGCGATCAGACGAAAAGCCTGCCTTCCGCCACCTTAACCGCATTGCCGCCAATGCGCGCCGAGGCCAGTTTTCCGCCTTCCACGGTCAGTTCGAGGCGGATGCGCGATGGCCGGCCCATCTCCAGCCCCTGCTCGATCCACAGCTGCGAAACGCCGTCGGTCGGCGCGTCGAAATGCATGATGGCGCCGGCAAAGGCTGCTGCTGCCGAGCCGGTCGCCGGATCCTCATAGGAAGGCGTGCCGGGCACGATCATGCGCACGTGGAAGGCGCTCTCATGGTTCACCGTCTCGCGGCAATAGACATAGGGACTGGCGAAGGCCCAGTCGCTCTTGCGCGGCGCCAGTTCCGACCAGGCCTGGTTGTCCAGCCGGATTCGCCCCGCCGCCTCGAGATTGGCAACCGGAATGGTGACGTAGGGCACGCCAGCCGACCAAAACGAGACGCGGTGATTCTCGAAGCCGATCTCGTGCGGCGCCAGGCCAAGGGCAGCTCCAATCGCCTCCGGATCGGCCTCGAGCTTCAGCGGCTCCGGCAGCTTTGCCAGGTCGAACTCGGCAAAGGTCGCGCCATCGTGCTTGCTGACCGCGCAACGCACCGGGCCGATGTTTTCCTCCAGCACGAAGATGCCGGCGCCGCCCTCTTCCGCCAGTTCGGCCAGCGCGATCGCCGAACCGACTGTTGGGTGGCCAGCGAACGGCATTTCATAGTCGGGCGTGAAGATACGGATACGGTTTTTATGCTTGGGATTGTCCGGCGGCAGCACGAAAACCGATTCCGACAGGTTGAATTCGCGCGCGATGGCCTGCATCGCGGCCGTGTCCAATCCCTTGCTGTCCAGCACGACGGCCAAAGGATTGCCGGCCAGACGCTCGGTCGTAAACACATCGTAAAGCAAGTAATTCCTGGTTTTCATTCCTGCCTCAATCCCAACATGGGCGAAATTTAATTTGATATTTGAACCAGTAAGCCTGATCTGTGCACAGATAGGGACATTACGCATTATAGGGGTCCAGCGTGGACCAGATTGTCAATCTGCCAAAGACGGAATCGGATTCCGCCATCGAGACGGCGCTCGGGCTCGACAAGACGGGTCTGCGCAAGTCGCGTCGTCGCGGCTGGCTCTATGCGTTGCTGGCGCTGATCGTGCTCGCCGCCGGGCTTGGCGCCTATCAGTGGTATGCCGGCTCGCCGGCCAAGATTGATTACACCACAGTGCCTGCCGCCAGGGCCGACCTCACCGTCGCGGTGTCGGCGACCGGCACGCTGCAGCCGCTCACCCAGGTCGACATCTCCAGCCAGCTCTCCGGCATAATCCGTTCGGTGTCTGTCGAGGAGAACCAGCAGGTCAAGAAGGGCGACGTTCTGGCAGCCCTCGACACCGCCAAGCTGCAGGTCCAGATCGAACGCGCGGAGGCATCCGCAAAGGCAGCGGCCGCCAATGTCGAGGACGCCACGGTGACGCTCGCCGAAAACGAAAAGGCGCTTGTCCGCGCGGCGGCTTTGACCAAGCGCGGCATGGCGACCGACCAGTCGCTCGAAGCTGCGACCGCGACCCGCGACCGTTCCAAGGCGGCACTCGACAGCGCCACCGCCAATCTCGCCATCGCCAATGCCGATCTGAAAACGCAGCAGACCGACCTTGCCAACAGCACCATCTATGCGCCGATCGACGGCATCGTGCTGACGCGCTCGGTCGATCCCGGCCAGACGGTCGCCTCTTCCCTGCAGGCGCCGGTACTGTTCATCATCGCCGCCGATCTCAGAAACATGGAACTGGTGGCGGCAGTCGACGAGGCCGACATCGGCGCGGTCAAATCCGGCCAGCATGCCCGCTTCACGGTGGATGCCTTCCCCGAGCGGCCGTTCGATGCCGAGATCCGCGACATCTCCTATGCCTCGGTCACCACCGACGGCGTCGTCACCTACAATGCGCGGCTTGAGGTCGACAATAACGAGCTGTTGCTGCGGCCCGGCATGACCGCCACCGTTTCGGTCGTCACCAAACAGGCCAAGGGTGTGCTCACCGTGCCGGCCACAGCCTTCCGCTATCGGCCCACGTCGCCTGCCGCACGCGCGTGGAGCCTGAGCGACCTGTTCACCGGCCGCATGGGCCGCCCCGGCGGCAACCGCCAGCGCCAGGCCGCTACAGTGCCCACCGATGGCTCGCGCACGCTGTACGTGCTGGAGAACGGCCGTCCGCACCCGGTCAACGTCAAGATCGGTTCCACCGATGGCGAGCTGACCGAGATCATTTCGGGCCTGGATGAAGGTGCAGAGGTCATCACCGCGTCACAGCAGCGGAGCTGATACCGTGGCTGCGGGCGCGACCCTCATCACCTTCGACAAGGTCTGGAAAAGCTATGGCCAGGGCGAAGCCAAGGTGCATGCGCTGGCCGGCGTCGACCTTGCCATCCGCCGCGGCGAATTCGTCGCCATCATGGGACCGTCCGGCTCCGGCAAATCGACTGCGATGAACATCATCGGCTGCCTCGACACGCCGACGGCCGGAACCTATTCCTTCATGGGCATCGACGCCGGGCGGCTCGACCGCAACCGCCGCGCCATGCTGCGCAACCTCTATGTCGGTTTTGTCTTCCAGGGCTACAATCTGCTGGCCCGCACCACGGCGGCCGAAAACGTCGAACTGCCGCTGATTTATCGTGGCGTCGCCGCCCGCGAACGCCGCGACCTTGCCATGCAGGCGCTGGCAGAGGTCGGCCTTGTCGGCCGCGAGCACCACACGCCGGCCGAACTGTCCGGCGGCCAGCAGCAGCGCGTGGCGATCGCGCGCGCCATCGTCACCCGCCCGACCCTGCTCGTCGCTGACGAGCCGACCGGCAATCTCGACACCGCACGCACGCACGAGATCATGGAGTTGCTGACCCGGCTGAACACCCAGCTTGGCCTGACCATCGCCATGGTGACGCATGAGGCAGACGTCGCCGGCTATGCCGAACGCACCATCCGTTTCCTCGACGGTCATGTCGCCTCCGACACGATGAAGCTGGAGACGACGCAACCATGATCTGGGAAACCGTCCGCCTCTCGCTCCGCTCGATCCGGCGCAACGTGCTGCGCTCGTTCCTGACCTTGCTCGGCATCGTCATCGGCGTTGCCGCCGTCATTGCCATGCTCACCATTGGCTCCGGCACCACGCAAAAGGTCAAGGCCGACATCTCCAAGCTCGGCAGCAACCTGCTGGTCGTGCGCTCCGGCCGCCCGGCCGGTCCCGGCGGTCCGGGCGGGCTCGACCAGGTGGCGCGTCCGCTGGCCGAAAAGGACCTGGCCGCACTCGTTGCGCACCTGACCGGCGCGCGCGCCATTTCGCCGGCCTCGCAAAAACAGGTGCGTGTCATCTTCGGTACCGAGAGCCTGACTTCGGGCGTCACCGGCACCGACAGCGCCTATCTCGATGCGCGCGACTGGAAACTGGTGTCTGGCCGCCCGTTCAGCGATTCCGAAACCCGCTCGGGCACCGGCGTATGCCTGATCGGCGAGACGGTGCGCCAGCAATTCTTCGGCGCCGGCGACCCGGAGGGCGAGATCATCCGCGTCAACCGCACCTCCTGCAAGATCATCGGCCTGCTCGAGCCCAAGGGCTATACCGGCTTCGGCCAGGACCAGGACAATGTCGTGCTGATGCCGCTGCATGCCTATCAACGCCGCATCGCCGGCAACCGCGACATCGACAACATCTACATCGCCGCCGACGACCGCACGCCGACCAGCGAATTGCAGCCGCGCGTCGAGGACATCTTGCGCGACGCGCGCCGCATCACGCCGGACCGCGAAAGCGATTTCGCCATCCGCGACATGACCCAGATCGCCGACGCCATGGCCAGCGCCACCACCACCATGACCGGCATGCTGGGCGCGGTCGCCGGTGTCAGCCTGCTGGTCGGCGGCATCGGCATCATGAACATCATGCTGGTCTCGGTCACCGAGCGCACCCGCGAGATCGGCATCAGGCTTGCCATCGGCGCGCATGAAAAGCACATCCTCATCCAGTTCCTGGTCGAGGCGACGGTGCTGTCGCTGCTCGGCGGCATCATCGGCATCCTGATCGGCCTGGCGCTGGCCGGCCTCGCCGCGGTGACGCTGACCATCCCCTTCGCACCAAGCCCGGCGGTCATCCTGCTCGCCGTCGGCTTCTCAGCGCTGATCGGCATGGTGTTCGGCTTCTTCCCGGCGCTGCGCGGCGCCAGGCTCGACCCGATCGACGCGCTGCGGCACGAATAGGGCAACCCAGTCGGAAACGCGTCCAGCACTCAGACCGTTTTGCACAGCCTTCGACATTTCCACCCGGCCCACCACTGTCTCCGCACCGTTCGCGATGCTAGGGGAATTCACCTTGGGCGGAGGAATTGCGGATGAGCAAGAAGGCGCGACTGATCCTGGCGATGGTCATCATCGAGGCCTTCCTTGCAGGCATCTGGTGGTATCTCGCCCGCTATGGCATGGCCAATCCCGACCGCGTCACCTCAGATTTCCAGGCAGTCGTCGGCCAGACGATGGGAATGGCGATGGGCGGCTTGCTGGGCATCGGCATTATCCTGTTCCTCGTCGCCGCCCGCAACGATCGCAAGGCGGCACCGGACAAGACGCGCCCTTAATCCATGTTTGCGAAATGCCACTCGATCAGCGGTTTCATGTGCGGTGACAGCCCCTCCGGCAGGTCGACGGCATGACGGATGATCACCGGCCCCTCAATCTCCGGATCGGTCTCGGTGGCGACGAAGGCTGAGATGCGCCGGGCGAGTTCGTCGGCGGGCGCCGTCGCTTGGTAGCGGCGGAAGATCACCGTGCCGCTGTTGGTCGACAGGGCGTGCCAGCGCTTGCCCCGTTCGGCACCTGTCAGGTCGAGGCCGGTTTCCTCTCGCACCTCGCGGATCATGTTGAAATCAACATCGACCAGCCCGTCGCGAAAATCGAGCGGCTCGAATGAGCCGGCGGCGAAATAGACGCGGCCGGCGTTGACCGTGCGCGGTCCCATGCGGATCGCCACCAGCGCATTGTCGCCGGCCACCAGCATGGCATGCGCATAGGCGTGCTCGGCGCCCGAATTCTCGCGCCGTTTTCGCCATAGCATGAAAGTCGAATAGGTGACCGCATGACACCGGCCGACGAGACGGTTGTAGCGGTACGCGAGTTGCGACAGCAGCACCACCGTGCCGTCGAACAGCGCCGGATTGGCGGCGATTTCGCGTTGCCAGTTCTCGGCGATCGCCTCTGCGTTGTTCAAGGCGAACGGGTGCGGGTCAGGATCGAGCCGGACGTCGATAGCGTCGACCGGCAGGATGACATTGCGTGGCAGGTCGAAACTCATGTCGCTCAGGCCATGTCCAGCGTGATCGCCACCGGGCAATGGTCCGATGCCTTCGGCCGGTCCCAGCCGGCGCGCGGAAAGCGCTCGACCTCCTGGCCGGGCGGGAAAATGGTCCGCCAGGGCTGGCCGTTGCGGATGATGTCGGGAACCGCCGTCGCGTTGCTGGCGGCAAGCCCCTTCGACAGCAGGATGTAGTCGAGCTGGCACAGATGCCGCTCTTCCGGTCCGCGTGTGTGATAAAAACTCCAGCGGTTCATCTCCGGCCGCCGCTCGACGACGTTTTCGCAGAAGCCGCCTTCTGTCAGCACATTGATGCAGGACAAGGCCTCGTCGACCACCTCGAAGCGGTAGCCGTCGATCGCGTCGCCGGCTATCTTCACGCGCTGCCGGTAGTCGTTCATGTCGCCGCAGATCACCCAGCGTTTGTCCGCGGCGTGCTCCCCACCGAAACGCTCCTCGATGATGCGCCGCACGGCCTGCGCCTCCGCGATGCGCACCGGCATCGTCGCCTCGCGTCCGTCGAGCCCGTTGCGGGGCGAGCCCATCGATTTGAAATGCACGAGGTAAAGCGTCAGCGGCACGCCGCCCACGGTGAGGTCTATTTCCAGGCAGTCGCGCCGGAAGATGCGCTCATTGGCTTGATTGCCGAGTGCCGCCAACTCCGTCGTGTGCAGCCCGAACTGTTCATAGGTGACATAGGCGTGGCTGGTCATGCGCACGAATTCGATCGGCTGGCCTTTCGCGGTTTCGTTGCGCATCATCACGGCAACGTCGATGCCGCGCGAATCATTGCCTGATGTGGTGTATTTCTGCCGGTAACCCTGACCCACCATCTTGAACAGATAGCCGTGTTCGAAGGCCTTCAGCGCTTCGATGTTGTCGACCTCCTGCATACAGATGATATCGGCGCGGGTGGCCGCGATCGCCAACGCCGTCAACTGGCGCGTGTCATCGGACTGGGCGATGGCGCGGGCCTGCTCCAGCATCTTGTATTCCGCCTCGCTCTGGATATCGAACAGCGCCAGCGTTCGATCCTCGTTGAGCTGGTTGCGGTAACCGGAAAAATCGAACCTGTTCATCAGGTTCTCGACATTGAAGGTGGCAAGGCGCAGCGACATGCCATGACCTTTGCCCGCAAGTGCCGCAGAAAACAAGCAGGCAGGACCACCAGCGGAGATCGGTTGGTCCTCAGGCATTCGCGCCATGGTTGACGGAACCTTTCCGTTCATCCGCCGTTCAGATGCAAACATTCACATTAGGCCCATTCCTCGGGTAGGCGTGGGGCCTGTATCTCTTGGAGAGTGCAATGAATTCGCTCTTTTCTTCCACGGTAAAATCCGGGCTGATAGCCCTCGGTATCCTCTCCGGCATCACGGCACCGTCCGCTGCCGGCCCGATCATGCAGCCGACACTGTCGATTCCCACCAGCACGGCGGCGCCGACAGTCAGCCCGGTCCGCGACAGCTGGGCGGGCGGTAATGACCGGCGGTTCAATAATGACAATTGGAGGTGGCGCCGCCATGACGGGCGTCGCAATTGGAACCGCGGCAACTGGAATGGCGGAGATGACTGGCGTTGGCGTCAAGGTCGCCGCCATGGCCGCCATCACAATGATGGAGCGGCCGCACTCCTGGGCCTTGGGCTGGGGCTTGGCATCGGCAGCATGTACAACAACTACAACTACTACGATGCACCGCCGCCGCGCCGCTACTACCGTGCCGGCCGGCTTTCGAGCGCCCATGTCCAATGGTGCTACAACCGTTATCGGTCGTACCGGGCCTACGACAACACGTTCCAGCCCTACAACGGCCCACGTCAGCAGTGCTATTCGCCCTATTGATGAGCTAGGCTGTCGTTGAGTTCAGACGTGAAAAACGGCGCCACTTGGCGCCGTTTTTTGATTTTGATTTTTCGAGGCTGCGCGCCTTCGAACGTATAGGCTTCGTTCAGTTCTTGGCCTTGTCGACCAGCTTGTTCTTCGAAATCCAAGGCATCATCGCGCGTAGCTTGGCGCCGACTTCCTCGATCTGGTGGCTGTCATTGTTGCGGCGGATGCCCTTAAAGCGGGACATGCCGGCGCGGTATTCCTGCATCCATTCCGACGTGAACTTGCCGGTCTGGATGTCCTTCAGCACCCGCTTCATCTCGGCCTTGGTCTCGGCGGTGATGATGCGCGGACCCGAGACATACTCGCCCCATTCGGCGGTGTTCGAGATCGAGTAGTTCATGTTGGCGATACCGCCCTCATAGATCAGGTCGACGATCAGCTTGACCTCGTGCAGGCACTCGAAATAGGCCATCTCAGGCGCGTAGCCGGCTTCCACCAGCGTCTCGAAACCGGCACGGATCAGCTCGACCAGGCCGCCGCAAAGCACCACCTGCTCGCCGAACAGATCGGTCTCGCATTCCTCGCGGAAATTAGTCTCGATGATGCCGGAACGGCCCCCGCCGACGCCGCAGGCGTAGGACAGCGCCAGGTCGAGCGCATTGCCCGAAGCGTCCTGGTTGACGGCGACCAGGCACGGCACGCCGCCGCCCTTCTGGTATTCGCCGCGCACCGTGTGACCGGGGCCCTTCGGCGCGATCATGACGACGTCGACCGTCGACTTCGGCTCGATCAGGCCGAAATGCACATTGAGGCCGTGTGCGAAAGCGATTGCAGCGCCATCGCGGATGTTCGGCGCGATCTCGTTTTTGTAGATGTCGGCCTGCAGTTCGTCTGGCGTTGCCATCATCATCAGGTCGGCCCATTTGGCTGCGTCCGCCACGCTCATCACCTTGAGCCCATCGGCTTCGACCTTCTTGGCGGTCGCCGACCCGGCCTTGAGACCGATAGCGATCTCCTTGGCGCCGGAATCCTTGAGGTTGAGCGCATGCGCCCTGCCCTGGCTGCCATAGCCGATGATGGCGACCTTCTTGCCCTTGATCAGATTGAGATCGGCATCACGATCGTAATAGACGCGCATTTTGTCTTCCTTCCCGTTATGAATCAGAGGCCTTGCGGCCGGTTGTTGCTCCATGAAGAGCGAGAAACTGCTGCGTCGCCCGCGCGGCATCGCCGCCGATCGCCGCCTCAGTCAATTCCAGCCGGTCGCCGAGCAGCAGACGGATCTGCACGTCGCGGGCGACCAGCCCGAAAAAGGTGCGGAACGCCGTTTCGGCATCCGCAAAGTCGAGCAGCCCGGCCTGCCGACCGGCCTCGAGCACCGGCTTCAGGCGTTTGGCCAGTGCAAAGCGGCCATTCTCCAGCACGACGGCGCCGAGATCGTCCTTGCCCGAACCCGCGTGGCCGACCGCAACCCGGTTGAGCGCGATCGAGGTATCGCTGGAGATAACCTGGAGCCAGTCCGAGGCGAAGCGTTCGAGGCTGGCCGTCAGCGAGACAAGGTCGAGCCCCTTGCCGTCGACCTGCGCCACCCGCACTTTCGAGGCCTGCCATTGCACCGTCGCCGTCAGCAGCCCATCACGATCGCCGAACCATTTGTAGAGCGTTTCCTTGGAGCAGCTCGCCCGGCGCGCCACGGCGGTCATGGTCAGCTGATCGCCCTCCTCGACCAGCAGCCGCAACGCCGCGTCGAGCACGGCCTTCTGCCGCTCTGTCAGCGCTTCGCTGGTGTCGATCTCGGGCACGCTGTGCAACACGCTCTTCTCTCGGCAGGCAAGGCCGGCCGGTATTCCGGCAAGCCGTACCGTACGTTACGGTTCGCCTGATCTATGGCGTATTGTTTTGGGCCTTGCAAGTCCTATTTCTTTCTGGACGGCGGCGGCGCCGCACGGCTTGCGCGGGGAAAGAAGATGCTGATCGGATTGCTCGCCTTGACGGTTGCCGCCGCATTCTCCGGCGCCGCGATCTATGTCAGTGTCGCCGAGCAACCGGCGCGGCTTCGTCTCGACGACAAGGCACTGCTGCAGGAATGGCAGCCTTCCTACAAACGCGGCGCCGCCATGCAGGCGTCGATTGCCATTGTCGCCTGCGTTCTTGGTCTGGTTGCCTGGTGGCAGGCCGGCGGTCTCGCCTTTCTGGTTGGCGCGGTATTGATCATCCTGCCCTGGCCGTGGACGCTGATCGCCATGATGCCGACCAACAGAGTGCTGCAGGCGATGGACGCAAGCGCCGGCAATCCGCAAGCCAGGTCCCTGATCATCAAGTGGGGCAATCTGCATCTGGTTCGAACCGCACTTGGCGTACTGGCGACGCTGGCGTTTCTCTGGGGCAGCCATCTGGCCTGACCTCGCCAAGCCGGCTCAGCGCCATGGCGTCAGTCCGCGACGGGCGGATGACGTAACCGTCCGAGCAGTGCCGAGACCATGGTCAATTCATCCGCCGAGAGTTTGGCGCCAACCAGTTCGGCGATCGACCGTCCATAGACAGCCCACATCTGACGGCGCGTCTCGCGGCCCTTGAGGGTGATGCGGATGGTCTGGCCACGACCGTCATCGGCCGCCGGCAGCTTCTCCACCAGCCCATCGGCCTCGAGCCGCGCCAGCAGCCGCGATATGTTGTATTGCGCAAACAGTGTGCGCTCGATCAGCTGAAACGGCCGCAGCCCGCCCTCGCCCGCCTCGGCGAGCTCATGCAGCACGTCATACCAGGCAAGCGGCGGCAGGCCAGCGGCCTTCAACGCCTCTTCAGCGCTTTCCATCAGCTGGCGCGAAACCCGCATCAGGCGGGCCCAAGCCTTGATGGCTTCGGGCGAAGGCATGGCTTTCTCGGTCATGGCTCAGCATAGGCAATAGATGCAATTGCATCAAGCTTGACGATGGATGCACATGCATCTACATAGATGCAAGTGCATTAACTATGGAAAGCCAATCCGATGAAAACACGCCTTGAGTCTCGGGGAACCGAGATGACCGACAAACTCATTCTCGTCAGCCACCATCTCTGCCCCTATGTGCAGCGCGCGGCGATTTCGCTGGCCGAAAAGGGCGTGCCGTTCGAACGCGTCGACATCGACCTCGCCAACAAGCCGGACTGGTTCAATGCGATCTCGCCGCTCGGCAAGGTGCCGCTGCTGCGCGTGCTGCGAAATGGCGAGGAAACGGTAGTCTTCGAGTCGGCCGTCATCCTCGAATTCCTCGAAGAGACGCAGGCCAACCCCCTCCACCCCGCCGACCCCTATGCCCGCGCACGGCATCGTGCCTGGATAGAGTTCGGCTCGGCAACCCTCAACGCCATCGGCCGGTTCTATTCAGCATCGACCGAGGCCGGCTTCCTTGCCGAATCCAGCGCGCTGTCTGCCATGTTCGATCGACTCGAGGCCGAGCTGGCGGACGAGCCTGGCGGACGCTGGTTCGCCAGCGAGCACTTTTCGCTGGTCGACGCCGTTTACGGTCCGGTCTTCCGCTATCTGGACGCCTTCGACCGGATCGGTGATTTCGGCATTCTGGACGGCAAACCGCTCGTTCGGGCCTGGCGCAAGGCGTTAAGTGAACGGGCGTCGATCAAGCACGCCGTGGCGCCGGACTACCCACAAGGCCTGCATGCCTTCCTGCAAGCGAAGGGATCTTACCTTTCGAGCCTCATTGGCCGAAGCGAGCCGGCCACTTCGCCTCCGCAAGCCCGATCCGCCTGAACGGGTCGATCACGGTTCCGGCCACCATCGAGGCGAGGAATTGCGGCGCCGGCGGGATCTTTGCCACTGTCGCCACCAGCCTGTCGCGGATGAAGGGCAGCGCCACCGAATCTGACTGGTAGAACGGCGTGAATGCCAGCGACAGCGCCTGGAAGATCCGGACATGCCAGCGCCGTGCGCTCGCATAGGCTTCCAGTGCCGCTTCGACACTCGCCGTCCGTGCCAACGCATGGCTGAGCGCCGCGGCGTCAAGCAGCGCCATGTTGGCCCCTTGCCCGAGCTGCGGGCTGGTCGAGTGCGCCGCATCGCCGATGATGGCCAGCCGCCGCCCTGCTGGCCATTTCATCGTGTGGTGGTCATAGCGCGCCAGCGAGAACTGGTCGAAACTGTCGATCTGGCTGGTGAACGCCTCGCTCTCGGGCCACAGCCGAACCACCCTCTCCTTCCAGGCGTCGAGACCCACTGCCCGCAGCCGCTCGACATCAGCCGGTTTGAGGCTCCAGAAGAATGCCGCCATCTTTTCAGCGCCCGGCTCCGGCCGGCCGATCGGCAGCACGCCGATCATCACGCTCGCTTTGTCGTAGCGTTGCAGCAGCGCGTGCTCGTCGAAACCTTCGCCGCGCCAGCCGAGCGAGGCCCAGAACGCGCCATAGGTGAGTGGTCGTGGCGAGCCAGGATTACCCACGCCCTGCCGCAGTTTCGAGCGCGAACCGCTGGCGTCGACAACTAGATCGAATGGCCTTGCCTTTCGTCCGTTGCCACAGATCAGCGTCGCTTGTTCGCCGGCCTCCAGAGCCTCGATCTCGACGCCGGTTTCGATGGTGATTGCCTCGCGTTGCGCGGCGCGAAGAAGCACGCCGAACAAGGCCGCCCGGTGCACCGCCAGCCCGAAGCGGCCACCGCGTTGCGCATCATAGCGGACATCGAGCACGGTGCGGCCGGTGCGGGCGTCGGCGCCATGCAGCCGGTCGATGCGGCTGCCCAGAGCCAGGATGTCGTCGAGCAGTCCAAGATCGGCCAAAACCGTCAGCCCGGTCGGCTGCAGGATAAGCCCGGACCCGACCGGCTTCGGCTCCTCGAAGCGCTCGAACACGATGACCCGATGCCCGGCGCGCTTGAGATAGAGCGCCATGGCCAGCCCCGCCGGCCCGGCGCCCGCAATTGCGATATCGTAGGAAATGCCAATGCCCCCAAAGCCGAACTGGCCGGGACAATCCTTCAGCGGCCGGACGAAATCAAGCCGCCGCGTCAGGCTTTGGCCAGCTCACGGACCGGCTCACCCTTGGGCGGCATCAAAACCGGCGCGCGCGTCGCGCACCGCGTCATGATTGAGTTCGGCCCACAGGATCAGCTGATGCAAGGCGCCGAACATCGAACGTCCGAGGTCTGTCAGGCTGTATTCAACGCTCGGCGGCTTGGTCGGAAACACTTCGCGATGCACATAGCCGTCGCGCTGCAAATCGTAGAGCGTTTGCGTCAGCATGCGCTGTGAAATGTCGGGCACCAGCCGCCGCAACTCGCCGAAGCGATAGGGTTGCTCGGCCAGCGCCATCATCAGCAGCGAACTCCATTTGCCGCTTACCCCCTGGATGACATCGCGGACCGGACAATTGGCAAAATTGCCGCCGCCGGAGATCGCCCTGTAGACCTCCATCTTCGATCTCAGATTGACGATCTTGCTGTCCACCGCTGGTTCCCTGCGCGTGCCTACCTCCCGAAAAACTGCCTTCTTTACGGCAACAGGTCAATTCCTATTTTAGTGCTGGTCTCTTTTCGAGACCGGCACTCGAACCGCGCTTCCGGCGCAATGTCAGGACCCTCCATGACCGCAACCCTTCTCGTCACCGGCGCTTCCGGCCAACTCGGCCGCAGCGTCATCAACCACCTGCTGGACACATACAAGGTTCCGCCGGAGCACATCATTGCCACCACCCGCACACCGGCCAATCTGGCCGATCTGGCAGCGCGCGGTGTCACCATCCGCGAGGCCGATTTCAACAATAGGACGTTACTGGAGACCGCGTTCCAGGGCGTCGACAGACTGCTGATCATCTCGACAGGCGAACTGGACCTGAAGGACGGTCGGCGCCTGAAGCAGCACGAGACGGCGGTGGCCGCGGCGAAGAGCGCCGGCGTCGGCCATCTTCTCTACACCTCGATGCCAAATCCCGAGCCGGTTTCGCCGGTGCTGTTTGCCAACGATCACTACGGCACCGAGCAGGCGATCAAGGCAAGCGGCATTGCCTACACCATCTTCCGCAACGGCTGGTACCAGGAAAACCTGTTCATGGCATTGCCGCAGGCCATCGCCTCGGGACACTGGTATACGTCCGCCGGCGAAGGCCGCATCGCCCATGGTGCACGCGATGACATGGCAGCGGCGATCGCCGCCGGCCTCGCTGGCGTTTCGAACGAAAGCAAGACCTACACCTTGACCGGCCCGCAGGCCTACACCACGGCCGAGATCGCCGCCCTGGTAAGCGAGGTCACCGGCAAGCCGCTCAATGTCGTGCAGGTTCCGGATGAAGCCTTGACCGAAGGCGTGAAGGCGGCCGGCGTTCCCGAGGACTTCGCCCGCATCATCGTCTCCTTCGACGCCAACACGCGCGCCGGCCGCATCGCCATGGTGACGGACACGGTCGAGACGCTTTCCGGCCGAAAGTCGAAAACGCTGAAGCAGTTCCTCGAGGCGAACAAAGCCGCTCTGGCCGGTTGAAGCGGAGTGACACGGACTGTGCCGTGAGGCACAGTCCATTCGCCGATCCGCCAGGACATGCCTAAATCGCCACCTGCGTGCCGATCTCCACCACGCGTCCGGTCGGGATCTGGAAATACTCGGTCGCGTCGGCCGCCATGCGCGCCAGGCCGATGAACAGCCGGTCCTGCCACACCGGCATGCCGGAATTGGGCGAGGCCTTGAGCGAACGCCGCGACAGGAAGAACGAGGTCGTCATGATGTCGAACTTCCAGCCCTGCTTGCGGCAGATCGCCAGCGCACGCGGGATGTTTGGCTGCTCCATGTAGCCGAAGGTCAGCGTCACCCGCATGAACAGCTCGTTGACCGTCTCCATCTTGACCCGGTCGCTGTCGGGCACCACCGGCTGCGGCGCGGTCACCACTGAAAGGATGACGTTCTGCTCGTGCAGCACCTTGTAGTGCTTCAGGCTGTGCATTAGCGCGGTAGGCGCGCTGAGCGGATCGCTGGTCAGGAACACGGCGGTGCCGGACACCAGTTGCGGCTTTTTCTTCAAGAGATTGCCGGCGAGGAAATCGAGCGGGATCTCGTTGCGGCGGGTCTTGTCGAACAGATAGCGGCTGCCGCGCACCCACGTCCACATGGCCAGCACAACGGTGAAGGCCACCGCCAGCGATGCCCAGCCGCCCTCGAACACCTTGACGATGTTGGAGGCAAAGAAGCCGACGTCGATAAAGGCAAACAGCGCCGTCATGGCGACCGCCACCCACAGCCGCCATTTCCAGATGCGCGTCATGACAACATAGAGCAGCACCGTCGTCACCAGCATGTTGCCGGTCACCGAAATACCATAGGCCGACGCCAGCCTGCTGGACTCGCCGAAGCCGACGACCAGCATCATCACCACCAGCGCCAGCAGGAGATTGACGCGCGGCATGTAGATCTGGCCGGACTGTTTCTCCGACGTGTGCAGGATTTCCAGGCGCGGCAGCATGTTGAGCTGCACTGCCTGCCTGGTCAGCGAAAAGGCGCCCGATATCACCGCCTGGCTGGCGATGACCGTGGCGGCGGTCGCCAGCACGACCATCGGGATCAGCGTCCAGCCTTCGTTCATCTCGAAGAACGGATGGCCGACGACGCCGTTCTTGGCCAGCACGAAGGCACCTTGCCCGGCATAGTTGAGCAGCAGACAGGGAAACACGATCGCCAGCCAGGCGAGCACGATCGGCTTGCGGCCGAAATGGCCAAGATCGGCATAGAGCGCTTCGGCGCCGGTGACGGCCAGGAAAATGGCGCCGATGGTCACGAAAGCGACGTCGGGCGAATTGATCAGAAAGGCGACGATGTAGTGCGGGCTCACGGCCCACAGGATTTCCGGATCGGCGATGATGTGGTTGAGCCCGGAGAGGCCAATGGCCAGGAACCATACCGCGGTCACCGGGCCGAACACCAATCCCACCCCGCCAGTGCCAAAGCGCTGCACCGCGAACACCATGGCAAGGATGACCAGCGTCAGCGGCACCACATAGGGCTGGAAGGTCGGCGTGACGACATTCATGCCCTCAACCGCCGACAGCACTGAAATCGCCGGTGTGATGACGGCGTCACCGAAGAAAAGCGATGCTCCGACGATGCCGATGCCGAGCATCAGCGCCGAGCGCTTGGGGAAACTGCCGCGCGCCAGCGCCATCAGCGACAGCACGCCGCCCTCGCCGCGGTTGTCGGCGCGCAGCACGAACATGATGTATTTGATGGTGACGATGATCGTCAGTGACCAGATGATCAGCGACAGCACGCCGAGAATATCGCCGCGCTGGGCGACATTGCCGCCCGAAGACGCCACCAGCGCCTCGCGAAAGGCGTAGATCGGGCTGGTGCCGATATCTCCATAGACCACACCGAGCGCGCCCAGCATCAGAACCTTGGTGCTGTGCTGTTCGACTTCCGAATGGCTCGATTGTTCGATGGGTTCTGCCTCACTACCAGTATTGGTAAGGGCCATGGACGACACTCCGATAAGCGCGCGGTGCTCTACGCTTGCTGCGATGCAATATCAAGTGCCGTCGCGTGATGGCTGCCATGCCTGCCGCGCGAGGCTGCCATCGCTACCATCCGCAGGCCTTGAGGAACCGACCCACCGTCCCGGCCATGCCATACTCCAACGCGTCGGCTGTCAACCCATGTCCGATCGACACTTCGGCCAATGCCGGAATGCGCTTGGCAAGCGCCGGCAGATTGCCGACCACCAGATCGTGCCCGGCATTGACCTGAAGCCCGGCAGCGAGCGCGGCGTCGGCGGTTTTTCCCAATCTTTCCAACTCATTGGCCGCTTTGGCGGAATCGGAATGATAACTGCCGTAGGGACCCGTATAGAGCTCGATGCGGTCGGCGCCGGTATCGCGTGCGGCCGTCACGCAATCGGGGTCCGGATCGGAAAACAGCGACACGCGAAAGCCCCCCTTCTTCAGACGTTTGACGATCGGAGAGAGGAACGCGGCCTGGGTCGCGAAGTTCCAGCCGTGGTCCGATGTCGCCTGGGCCGGGTCGTCCGGCACCAAAGTCACCTGTTCGGGCTGATGCTTTTCCACAAGCAGCAGGAACTCCTCGGTCGGATAGCCCTCGATGTTGAATTCCGCGCGCGGAAACTCGTCGTCGATCAGCGACCGGATCTCGGGCAGATCGGAGTGCCTTGTGTGCCGCTCGTCGGGACGTGGATGCACAGTCAGCCCATGCGCCCCGGCCGCGAGCGCAATGCGGCCGAGACCGATAACGCTCGGCCACGGCAGGTCGCGCCGGTTGCGCAGCATGGCGACGGCGTTGAGATTGACGGAGAGCTTTGCGGGCATGCGGTTGGCCTCAAAATCATTCGATGCGCCACCTATAATGCCTTTGGCGGGAACAGTAATGCCTTTGGTGGGAACAGACTGGGGGTTTCGGGTGTTCCAAGCTTGATGAATTCAGTCCGGGAAAGGAGGCGCCCATGAATTTTCTCGATTCCGTGCCGGCGATCCGCCGTATCGAGACCAGCCGTGACGATCTTTTCGCTATCGATGTCGTTGGGCACGTCGCCGCGGCAGACGGCGAAAACCTTTTCGGGCTGATGGAGGCAGCCTATGCGTTGCACCCGCGCATCGATGTGCTGGTGCGCCTTGTCGACCACGATGGCGTCGACTGGGCCCATATCGCGGACGACACCCTGAAGCAGGGCGCCGTCCATGCCTTGGAACATGTCGGCCGTTGCGCGACGATCGGCGAACCGGACTGGATAGCGGACGCACAAGGCTTTCTGCCGCCCTCGCCGCCCATCGAATTCAGACACTTCAACGTGGAAGACGAGGCCGCCGCCTGGCAATGGCTCGACGCCAGCCCGATTGGCGCGCGATAGCTTGCTGCAGAACGGTATTGTCTACCGCTTCTTCCAAAGCCAGTTGAGCATTCCAATCAACTCGTCGGCATTCAGCGGATTTGAGTTCCTGAAAAACATCCTTTTGCCGAGCCGATAGAATTTCAGGCCGATACGCCTTCCAAGTGGTGGCTCGATCGAGAATGGGGCAAAATGCTCGCGCCACACATCATAGTCACCCCGCCAATCGTCGCTTCTGTCTCCTTCTGGCGGCGCCAGCAACAGGAAGTCCCGGCCGGGAGCCGCTTTTTCGAGAAGTATCGACAGTTCATCCATGTCCCGCCCGGTCACCGGCAAACCAAGGACGAAAAGCGTCGAATGACCATTTCGGATCAGTGCCCTCGTCGTCTTGCACCATCGGTCATGTTTTTTTCGAACGGCCGGGTAGCGCGCGTCGAGCACCGCTTCGGTAACACCATCCGGGAACAGATGCTTGTAACTGGTGCCGAACCGTCGGTTGGAGACCTTGCCGTCGGCGACTTGCAAATCATCGCGCTCGAACATCCCGACAAAATCGCTCCGCATATAGTCCATCACCACCGCGGGCGGCGTGCCTTGCCAGTCGAAAACACCGCGCCTGCCGCTGACCCTGCCAAACCGCTCCCGGATCTGATGGATTGTCCGGCAATCGGGGCCAAGGCTGACGATTTGTTGGAAAACGCGTGCCATGACTGAAAAACTAACCCAACCGTCCAGCAGAACGCAACGTCACGCAGAGCCCGCTCGGACGCCTGCTACCTGACGATCGTCAGCCGCTCTGCCGCCCGCGTGATCGCCGTGTAGAGCCAGCGCTGGCGGGTTTCCTTGAAGGCCCAGCTTTCATCGAACAGCACGATCTCGTTCCACTGCGAGCCCTGTGCCTTGTGCACGGTCAGCGCATAACCATAGTCGAAATCGTCGAAGCGCTTCTTCTGCTGCCACGGAATATCGGCGTCGGGATCCTCGAACGCCGCCTTGAGCAGCTTGATTTTGGCGACGCCGCGATCCGGATCGTCCTCTTCCGGCGACACCAGAAGGTTGATGCCGGGCTTCACCGTCTCGCGCGACGAGGTCATCACCTTCCACAGCGAGCCGTTGAGCAGCCCTTTGGCCGGATCGTTGCGCAGGCAGACCAGCTTGTCGCCGGCCTGCGGATAGTCGGCATTGAACCCCTTGAGTTCGCGCAGCCGCTGATTGTAGCGGCGCCGCGTGCGGTTGGTGCCGACCAGCACCTGGTCGGCTTTGCACACCAGCGCCATGCTAACGTCTTCCTTGCCGATCACCTGCGCCGTGCCATAGTCGCCACGCATGAATTCACGGCCCTCGCGCACGTCGAGAGCCAGCCGCAGGATCGGGTTGTCGCGCGCCTGCCGATGGATTTCGGTGAGCAGGAAGTCCGGCTCGTGGTCGGTGAAGAAGCCGCCGCCCGAGATCGGCGGCAACTGGCCGGGGTCGCCGAGCACCAGGATCGGCGTGCCGAAACTCATCAGGTCGCGACCGAGCTGCTCGTCGACCATCGAACATTCGTCGATGACGACCAGTTTCGCCCGCGAGATCGGGCTCTGCCGGTTGAGCGAGAAGGTCGGCGACATCGAGGTCTTGCCGGTGACCTCGTCGGCCACCGATTCCTCGCCTTTGGGCCTATAGATCAGCGAATGGATTGTGCGCGCATTGACCGCGCCCTTGGAGCGCAGAACCTGTGCGGCCTTGCCGGTGAAGGCGGCGAACTGCACCTGACCGTCGACATGTTCAGCAAAATAGCGCGCCAGCGTCGTCTTGCCGGTGCCGGCATAGCCGAACAGCCGGAACAGCTGCGGCTTGCCGGTTTTCAGCCAGCGGGCAACCGCTTGCAGCGCCTCGTCCTGTTGGGGAGAGAATTCCATCAGCGCGAGAGACCGGATTCGCAAGGGAAAGACAAGATAGCCGCCACCACCATCGATGCGCCGGGACGTCTCAGTGCCGCCGACAGGGCCAGGCTATCAGGGGCAATCAAGAACGTAAAGGGAACAAAATAGTGAGCCACCGCGACCTATCGGGCCGGGCCGCCACGACCTCGGAACGGGCTGCTACGACCTGCGGTCGAGCTGGGGATCGTTCTCCAGCAGAATCGGCTTGCCGTGCGGCGTGGCATGTGCGGCGCGCTCCCAGGCCTCAGCCATAGCGTCGACATCCGACTTGGCGGCCAGCCCTTTCGAGACAAGCAGGTTTTCCAGCGCCGCCAGCCAATGTTCGTAATAGTCGTGGCCGTCAGCCGCGGCACCGGGCTTCTTCACTTCGGTCGACAGCGACTGCGCCCATTCGCTCCACGAAAACAGCCCCTTGTCGTGCAGCGCCACCGTCATGGCGAAGGCTTCGGCCTGCCATGGCTCGGCAAACACCGGTTCGTCGAAAACCGCCGGCAGTTCTTCACGCCGGCTCAAGATAGCTCTCCCAGGCATCGATCGAAACGCTCAGGGTCGGGTCGGCCCCCTCGCCCCAGATTTCAGGCCCTTCGAAAACCACGGTGTAGACCCATTGCGGGTTTTCGCCGTGCCCATGCGCGTTGCTGTCCGGAAAGACAAAGCCATCGCGCACGGCCTCGATTGTACCCTGCTTGCCACGCGCATAACGCGGGAGCCTCGTGTGGCCGGTCGGGTTGAAGTTCTTGGTCCGCACGGGGTCGCCGGCCTTGAACCGCGCTGGCTGTGCCACTGGCCGGTCGCAAGGCCCGCCCTTGGCCAGCACATCAGGTACGTTTTCGGCCTTCAGCACCCTTTTCGGTGCCGCTGCCGGATCGACCGCCCGGCCCTCGGCCAGATCGCGCTCGCTGACAAACCCATGGCGCTTGAGCAGCACCTCCAGCGCCTTGATCCAGATCTCGTAGTAGCTGGAGGCATAATAATCGGCGGGATGCAGCGATTCCCGCGCATGCCGGCTCTCATCGATGTTCCACGCGCCCATGGCGCCGGCAGTCAGCGTCACGCCGAGCGCCCGCCTTTCCCAGGCGGCATGAAAATACGGCTCGTCCTTTTCGGGCGCGACCGGGCCGAACCCCATCTGCCCGCCGAGATCCTGCGGCCCGTTCATGCCGGCTGCCTCGCCATGCCGGTGCCGATCATCGCGTCGCGGCTCACCAGATCGGCCAGCCGCTCCTCACTCCAGCCCTCGGTGCCCTCAGGCCGCATCGGCACGACGAGATAGCGCAGTTCGGCGGTGGAATCCCAGACGCGGATCTTCTTGTCCGCCGGCAGCGTCAGCCCGAATTCCTCAAGCACTCCGCGCGGATCAATGACGGCGCGCGAGCGATAGGGCGGCGCCTTGTACCAGACCGGCGGCAGGCCAAGCACCGACCACGGATAGCAGGAGCACAGCGTGCAGACGACGAGGTTGTGCGTGTCCTCGGTGTTGAAGACGGCCTGCATGTGTTCGCCTTGCCGGCCGGTGTAGCTCAGCGATTCGATCGCCGCCGTCGCGTCGCGCTTGAGCCATGCGGCGAATGCCGGCTCGGCCCAGGCCTTTGCCACCACCTTGGCGCCGTTGCGCGGACCGATTTTTGTTTCGTAAGTATCGACGATGACGTCGATCGCGGCCGGATCGATCAGCCCCTTCTGGGTGAGGATGGTTTCCAGCGCGCGCACGCGGGCGGCAAACGGATCGAGTTCGTTGTCGTGGTCATGATCGTGTGACATGGCATAACGTTAGAATCACCCGCATCGCGCGGCAAGCGCCAGGCCTTGGGCCAGCGGCCGGCTATTCGGCCGCTGCCTTTTGCGGTTCGATAACCCGGTCTTCGTCGGAATCGAACAAAGAGGGTTGTTCGCCGGCGTCCACCGCCCGCAAGCTCGGCCGGCCCTTCTTCGAGAACAAGCCAAGCAGCCAGCCCGAGAAATTCTCCATGTAGACATAGATAACCGGCGTCACGAACAGGGTCAGCGCCTGCGAGGCGAGCAGACCGCCGACAACGGCAACGCCCAGCGGCTGGCGCAGCTCGGCGCTGGCGCCGGTGCCGAGCGCGATCGGGAACGTGCCCATCAGCGCCGCCAGCGTCGTCATCATGATCGGCCGGAAGCGCATCAGGCAGGCCTTGTGGATAGACTCGGTCGCCGACATGCCTTCTCGTCGCAACTCGAGCGCGACATCGACCATCATGATGCCGTTCTTCTTGACGATGCCGATCAGCATCAGGATGCCGATCACCGCGATGACAGACAGATCCATGCCGGCAAAGCGCAAGGCAACAACCGCCCCTAGCACCGCCGAAGGCAGGCCGGTGAGGATGGTCAGCGGATGGATGAAGCTCTCATACAGGATGCCGAGCACGATATAGATGGTCAGGATCGCACCGCCGATCAGCATGCCCTGGTTGGCGAGCGAATCCTGGAAGGTCTTGGCCGTGCCGGCAAAGGTGGTCGAGATCGCCGTCGGCATGCCGATCTGCTCTTTGAGCGCCTCGATGCGCGTCACGCTGTCGCCCAGCGCCACGCCTTGCGGCAGGTTGTAGGAGATGGTCACGGCCGGAAGCTGGCCGAGTTGGTTGACCGTCAAGGCGCCGGCTGTGCGGTCGACCCGGGCGAAGGCGCCAAGCGGAACCAGACTGCCGCTCGCCGTCCTCATCTGGATGGCGAGCATCCGCTCGGGCGACCATTCGATCTTAGGATCGAGTTCGGTGATGACTTCGTAGCTGTCGGCCGAACCGAAGATCGTCGAAACCTGGTCGGTGCCGAATCCGCCATAGAGGGCGGAGCGCAGCGTGTCGGTGTCGATGCCGAGCTGGGCGGCTTTATCGCGATCCACCACCAGCGTCGCCTGCAGCGCATTGTTCTGCAGATCGCTGGTGACATCGGTGAAGTTCGTATGGTCGGCCGCCATCGCGTCATTCAGTTTCTGCGCCCAGATATCGGTCAGGCCGGTATCGAGCCCCTGAACCACCAGTTGGTAGGCGCTGGCCGACGACCGCGAACCCAGCCTCAGGTTCTGCACCGGCTGCATGTAGGTCTCGATGCCCGCCACGCCGGCCAGTTGCTTGCGCAGATCCGAAAGCACCTTGTCGATATCGGGACGCTGATCCTTGCCCTTGAGCTGGACGAAGAGTTGCCCTTGGTTGAGCGCATTGTTGCCGCTGCCCGCCGACCACGCCACATGGTCGACATAGGGCGAATGCGAGAAGACGCTGGCGACCTGCCCTTGCAGCTTGGCCATGGCGTCAAATGAGATGTCCTGGCGCGCGATGGTCGTCACCGATATCTGGCCGATATCCTCCTGCGGGAAAAAACCCTTCGGCGAGACCTGGATCAGCCACACCGAGGCTGCCGCGGTTCCGATGAAGACGAGGAACACCAGGAAGGTATGCCTCAGGCAGAAACTCAAGATCCGATCGTAGCCGCGCGTAACAAAATCGCGCTTGTGGCCAGGGCCATGCGCGTCGCGATCAGCCTTGGTCACCGATAGCAGCCGCGAGCACAGCATCGGCGTCAGCGTCAGCGACACGAACATCGACGCCAGGATGGCGACCGTCACCACGACGGCGAACTCGTTGAAGATGCGCCCGATAACGCCGCCCATCAGCAGCACCGGGATGAACACCGCCACCAGCGAGATCGAGATCGAGATGATGGTGAAGCCGATTTCGCGCGCGCCCTTCAGCGACGCATCGAAGGCCGACAATCCATCCTCCTCCATGTGGCGGAAGATGTTTTCCAGCATCACGATAGCGTCGTCCACGACGAGGCCGACCGCCAGCGTCAAGCCCATCAGCGAGATGTTGTCGATGGAAAAGCCGAACAGGAACATCGCGCCAAGCGTGGCAATCAGCGAAATCGGCACCGCCACGGCCGGAATGATGGTCGCCGTCACCCGGCGCAGGAACACGAAGATCACCATCACCACCAGCGCGATGGTCAACAGCAGCGTGAACTGCACGTCATCGACGGCCTGGCGGATCGAGGACGAACGGTCGTTGAGCAGCTTGATCGAGGCAGCTGCCGGCATCTGGTCCTGGAAGGACGGCAGCATCGCCTTGACCTTGTCGACGACATGGACCGTGTTGGCGTCGGGCTGGCGCTGCACCGCCATGATGATCGCGCGGGTACCATCGTACCAGCTGGCCGTCGTCGTGGTCTGCACCGAATCGACGACGCGGGTCACCTCGCCCAATCGTACCGGGTGACCGTTCTTGGTGGCGATGATCAGGTTGGAGAAGCCGGCCGCGTCGGTCAGCTGCGTGTTGGCGGTGATGGTGAGCTGCTGCTTGTCGTTCTGGAGCACGCCGAGCGGCGTGTTGCTGTTGGCGGACGCGATCGCCGCCTGCAGCTGATCGATCGAGATGCCGCGCGCGGCAAGCGCGGTCGGGTCGATCTGGATGCGCACGGCGTATTTCTGCTGGCCGAAGATCGAGACCTGAGCCACCCCGTCGATGGTCGACAGCGACGGCGAGATGACGTTTTCCGCGAAAGCATCGAGATCGGTCAATGGAACCGTGTCGCTGACCAGCGACATCAAAAGAATGGGCGCGTCGGCAGGGTTGACCTTGCGATAGCTCGGCGGCGCCGTCATCTGCGGCGGCAATGATTTCTGCGTACGCGCAATCGCTGCCTGCACGTCCGCGGCTGCGGCGTCGATATCCCGGTTGAGCACGAACTGGATGGCGATCGAGGTCTGGCCGAGCGAGTTGGTGGTCGAGATCGAATCGATGCCGGCAATGGTGGCGAACTGCTTGATCAGCGGCGTCGCCACCGAGGTCGCCATGGTTTCCGGTGAGGCGCCCGGCAGCGAGGCCGAGACATTGACCACCGGAAATTCGGCGCTCGGCAGGGCTGCCACCGGCAGGAACTTGTAGGCAAACAGCCCGCCCAGCACGAGGGCGAACGACATCAGAAGGGTGGCGACCGGCCTGCGTATGCAGAATTCGGAGATCATTGGGCCGCCTCGCCGGCATTGGTCGCCTCGGCCACCTTGGGCGCGGCAGCACCCGCAGTGGCCTTGCCTTCATGCACGGCGGCGCCGTCCTTCAGCCTTGTCTGGCCTTCGGTGACAACTTTCTCACCGCTTTTCAGCCCCTGGCTGATGGCGCTGTTCTCGCCTTCGGTCAGCGCCACCTGCACCGGCCGCATCTCGACGGTGTTGTCCGGCTTGACCACATAGACGAACGGCCCCTTCTGGCTCGGCTGGACCGCGACAGTCGGAACCGACGTCATCTGCGGCATGATGCCGGCGTCCAGTACGACGTTCACATACTGGCCGGGCCATAGCGAAAGGTCGGCATTCGGAATGCTTGCCCGCGTGGCAATCGTGCCCGACGCGGTGTCGACGCTGGAATCGACGAAATCGAGCGTGCCCTTGCCGATTGGCGTTGGGTCGCCGTCCTTGGTCAGCGTCACCGCGCCTTGCTGCGGATTTGCGAGTGCCTTGTGCAGCAGCGCCAGGTCGCTTTCCGGCAGATTGAAATTAACCTGCAGCGGGTCCATCTGCGTGATGGTCACCAGCGGCGTCGCCGTGCTGCTGTTGCCATTGCTGGTGGTGACGAGGTCGCCGACGGCGACGCTGACCGCACCCAGCCTGCCGGCAATCGGCGCCGTGATCGTTGCAAAACCAAGCTGGACATTGTCGGCGTCGATTGTCGCCTTGTCGGCATCGACAGTCGCTGCGGCAGCCTTCGCCGCGGCGACGGCCTGGTCATAGGTCTGCTGCGTGCCGGCCTGCTTGGCGACCAGATCCTTGGCGCGCTGGAGATCGGACTGCGAGCTGGCGAGCATTGCCTGGTCCTTGGCGAGCGCCGCCTGGTCCTTGGCAAGCTGCGCCTTCAGCGCCCGGTCATCGAGCGAAAACAGAACGTCACCAACCCTGACCATCTGCCCGTCCTTGACGTCGATCGAGACGATCTGGCTGGAGACCCGCGCGTTGATGCTGACGACGGCTGGAGAGGAGACGAAGCCGATCGCGTAACGCCGGATCGGGAAATCGGCGGTCGAGGCGACGGCCGAGAGGATCGAGGCCGAGCGAGCGCCACCGCCGCCGCCTGCCGACTTGTCCCCCGCCGCCGGCTTGTCGGTTGCCGGTTTGTCCGCCGCCGCGACCTGCTTTGCGCCGATAAGCTGTTGAACCCTGCCTAGCGTGTCCGGAGACAGATAGAGCCAGGCCGCGCCGACACAGGCGACCGCAAGCAATGAAAGAATGACTTTTCCACGCATCGACAAAAGGCCCTCTCTGTCCGACACGCCATAGCCAGGTGGTCGTATTCTAGCGCAATTCACGGCTCATTGCCGCGATTTCGCCGAATAGATAGGACACGCCTTTGTCGGAAAAGGGCCAAAACACGGCATTACGAAGATTTAATGTGCACTGCACAATGGATGTGCAACACGGGTCGGATCCCAATCCGAACGGCCCGCCGAGCGTTCGGATCCCGTCTTTAGACGATCGGACCGAACCCCACGGCCTACTTCAGCATCGGCCAAAGCGTCGCCGCCAAGAGCACGCCCATGGCGATGTTGAACCATTTCAGCCGCACCGGGTCCGACAGGAAACCGCGTAGCGCGGTGCCGAACCCCGCCCACACCGAGACGCTCGGCAAATTGACGATGGTGAAGGCTATCGAGATCAACACCACCGACAGGAACGGATGCTCCGGATTGGTGTAGACGGCCATGGCGGTGATCGCCATCACCCACGCCTTGGGATTGACCCACTGGAATGCCGCCGCATCGATGAAGCGCATCGGCTGCGCCTTCGTCTCGCCTTTGCCGGTCAACGTGCGCGACATGGCGATCTTCCAGGCGAGATAGAGCAGATAGGCGCCGCCGGCGATCTTCAATCCGGTGTGCAGCGCCGGGAAAGCCGTCAGCACCGCACCCAGGCCAAGACCCACGGCGACCAGCAGCACCAGGAAACCGATGCTGATGCCCAGCATATGCGGAACCGATCTGACGAGGCCGAAATTCACTCCCGATGCCAGAAGCATGAGATTGTTCGGCCCCGGCGTGATCGAGGTCACCAAGGCGTAGACAAGCAGGGCAAGGAACGCGTCAAGCGACATGATATCCTCCCAGATATGTCAGCATTATTGTCACTTCGTGATGGCTGCGCAAAGGCCAGCGGCCGGCTCATGGCAGAACCAGGCCTTCAACCCCTGCTGAAACTGTCGATCGGTGCGGCGGACTTACATCGCCTGCGGACCGCGATTCAACGCGGCCACGCCGGTGCGGCAGATTTCGACCAGGCCGAGCGGCTTCATGATGGCGATGAACTGGTCGATCTTGGACCCCTTGCCGGTGATCTCGAAGATAAAATGCTCGGTGTTGGCGTCGATGACGCTGGCGCGGAAGGCGTCGGCCAGCCGCAGTGCCTCGACCCGGGCCTCGCCGGTGCCAGCAACCTTGACCAGTGCCAGCTCGCGCTCCAGCGGCCGCTCCTGGCCGGATTCGTGCGAGCGCACGGTCAGATCGACGACGCGGTGCACCGGCACGATCCGCTCCAGCTGATGCTTGATCTGCTCCAGCACATGCGGCGTGCCGCGCGTCACGATGGTGATGCGCGACAGGTGCTTCTCATGCTCGGTCTCGGAAACGGTCAGGCTCTCGATGTTGTAGCCCCGCCCGGAAAACAGGCCGATGACCCGGGCAAGCACGCCCGGCTCGTTGTCGACCAGCACGGAAAGTGTGTGGTTCTCCGGCTTTTCCGTTTCCTTGGCGATGAAATAGGCGGAACCGGTCGGCTGTAGCTGTGCGTTCATGACATGAATCTCGATTTCAAGCTCTTGATCTAACTCTTTGTTTGGGCACGGCTTTCTTGCGACAGCCCTGCCTTGGCTCTGCCGGCTACACCAGTTCCCTGCCCTTGGCGTCGATGGCGTTGGCCACCGCCTCGTCGGTCGCCTCGTCGGGGAGCAGCATCTCGTTGTGTGCCTTGCCCGATGGGATCATCGGGAAGCAGTTGGCGAGCGTCGCCACGCGGCAATCGAACAGCACCGGCTTCTTCACCGAGATCATCTCCTTGATCGCATCGTCCAGCTCGTCCGGCTTCTCGCAGCGAATGCCGTGGCCGCCATAGGCCTCGGCCAGCTTGACGAAGTCCGGCATCGCCTCGGTGTAGGAATGCGACAGCCGGTTGCCATGCAGCAGCTGCTGCCACTGCCGCACCATGCCCATATACTGGTTGTTCAGGATGAAGATCTTGATCGGCGCGTCATGCTGCACCGCCGCGCTCATCTCCTGCATCGTCATCTGCACCGAGGCATCGCCGGCGATGTCGACGACCAGTGCGTCGGGATGCGCGATCTGCACGCCGAGTGCCGCCGGCAGGCCGTAGCCCATCGTGCCCAGTCCGCCTGACGTCATCCAGCGGTTCGGCTTCTCGAAATGATAGTGCTGCGCCGCCCACATCTGGTGCTGGCCGACCTCGGTGGTGATGTAGGTGTCCATGCCCTTGGTCAGTTCGTAGAGCCGCTCGATGGCATATTGCGGCATGATCACGTCGTTGTTCATCCTGTAGGCGAGCGAGTCGCGTGCGCGCCATTTGGCGATCTGCTCCCACCAGGGATAGAGCGCCTTCTTGTCGGCCTTGGCGCTCGCCCGCCACAGCCGCACCATATCCTCCAGCACCCGGCCGACATCGCCGATGATCGGCACCTCTGTGTGGACGTTCTTGTTGATCGACGACGGATCGATGTCGATGTGGATCTTCTTCGAGTTCGGCGAAAACGCGGTCAGCCTGCCGGTGATGCGGTCGTCGAACCGCGCGCCGATGCAGATCATCACGTCGCAATCATGCATGGCCATATTGGCTTCATAGGTGCCGTGCATGCCCAGCATTCCCATCCAGTTCTTGCCCGATGCCGGATAGGCACCGAGGCCCATCAGCGTCGAGGTGATCGGAAAACCGGTGAGATCGACCAGCTCGCGCAGCAGGTGGCTTGCTTCGGGGCCGGAATTGATGACGCCGCCGCCGCTATAGATGATCGGCTTCTTGGCACCGGCCATCAGCTCGACCGCCGCCTTGATCTTTTCCAGGTCGCCCTGGACCTTGGGCTGGTAGCTGGTGCGCGGCGCGATCTGCGGCGGGACGTAGAACCCCTTGGCGAACTGCACATCCTTCGGGATGTCGACGACGACCGGGCCGGGACGGCCGGTGGTCGCGACATGGAAAGCCTCGTGGATGGTCGCGGCGAGCTCGTTGACGTCCTTCACCAGCCAGTTGTGCTTGGTGCAGGGACGCGTGATGCCGACCGTATCGCATTCCTGAAAAGCGTCGGAGCCGATCAGCGAGGTCGGCACCTGCCCGGTCAGGCAGACCAGCGGGATCGAATCCATCAAGGCGTCCTGCAGCGGCGTCACCGCATTGGTGGCGCCGGGTCCCGACGTCACCAGCATCACGCCGGCCTTGCCGGTCGAGCGCGCATAGCCTTCAGCCGCATGGCCGGCACCCTGCTCGTGGCGCACCAGGATGTGCTCGACATCGTCCTGCTGAAAGATCTCGTCATAGATCGGAAGGACAGCGCCGCCCGGATAGCCGAAGACATGCTTGACGCCATTGTCCTTCAGCGCCTGCACCACCATTTCGGCACCTGTCATCTCGCGCCGCTCGTTCTGTCCGTTGCTCATCGGTCTGGTCCCGTACTGTCGCCATTTGGGCGTTGCTGGTCGTTTAGTCGTGTTTCAGGCAATAAAAAAGGCCCCCGAGGGAGCCTGTGTCTTGCGCATGGGGGGATTTCGCCCGGCGGTTACACCGCCTTGCCCACGCGCTTTCCTACGAGAATGAGTGCCGTTTTCATGGTGGCGGACACTAAGGGCGGGAAAGGCAGCCTGTCAACGGGAAAAATCGCGCCGGCAATGAAGGCGTTCAATGGCTCGGCGCCACGACGGACGGTGGGTACTGTATTTGCTGCCGCCGTTTCTGAGGCATGAGCTTTGTTCAACCGCCGCCGTAACGAATTTTGGAAATCGCGGCTTCTGGTAAACCATTGGAACCGCTAAAAACTATGGTGGGGCGTGACGAGGGCCGCCATCTCTGCCGATACTTGATCGTCCGGCTTTGGCAAGTCCGGCGGAAACATCATGACGATCTGGATTTCACGGGAGGAAACCTGATGCTCGACAAGGCCCCTAGCAAGAAACTGTCCGACCTGCTCGATCAATTCGGCGCCGCCCTGGCCGCCAATGACATCGAAAAAGCGGTCGATTGCTTTCAGGAGGATTGCTACTGGCGCGACCTCGTCACCTTCACCTGGAACATCAAGACCATGGAAGGCCGCGACCAGGTCCGCGACATGCTGAAAAGCCAGTTGTCGAAGACCAGGCCGTCACACTTTGCCATCGCCAAGGGCGAGGACGCGACCGAGAGCGGCGGGTTGATCGAGGGCTGGATCAGCTTCGAGACCGAGGCGGCACGCGGCTTCGGTCACATCAGGCTGAAGGACGGCAAGATCTGGACGCTGCTGACCACCATGGTCGAATTGAAAGGCCACGAGGAACCGGCGGGTTTCGCGCGGCCGATGGGCGCCAAACATGGCTCGGGCAAGAACCGTCCGACATGGAAGGAAGAACGCGAGAAGGAAGCCGCCGAACTCGGCTTCAAGACGCAGCCCTATACGGTCATCATCGGCGGCGGCCAGGGCGGCATCGCGCTCGGCGCGCGGCTGCGGCAACTCGGTGTGCCGACGATCATCATCGAGAAGAACGAGCGGGCCGGCGACAGCTGGCGCAAGCGCTACAAGTCGCTCTGCCTGCACGACCCGGTCTGGTACGACCATCTGCCCTATATCGATTTCCCGAAGAACTGGCCGGTCTTCTCGCCCAAGGACAAGATCGGCGACTGGCTGGAAATGTACACCAAGGTGATGGAGTTGAATTACTGGTCCTCGACCGAGGCCAAAAGCGCTTCCTATGATGACAAGAAGAAGGAATGGACCGTCGTCGTCCACCGCGATGGCAAGGACATCACGCTGAGGCCGAAGCAACTGGTGCTGGCGACCGGACAGTCCGGCAAGGCCAATCTGCCGAAATTCAAGGGCATGGAGACCTTCAAGGGGGATCAGCATCACTCCTCGAAGCATCCCGGGCCCGACGCCTATGTCGGCAAAAAGGCGGTTGTCATCGGATCCAACAATTCCGCCCATGACATCGCCGCGGCACTTTGGGAGGCCGGTGCCGACGTCACCATGGTGCAGCGCTCGAGTACCCATATCTCCAGGTCCGACACGTTGATGGAAATCGGACTGGGTTCGCTCTATTCGGAGCAGGCGCTGCAGAACGGCATCACCACGGCCAAGGCCGACCTGATCTTTGCTTCGCTGCCCTACAAGATCCTGCACGAGTTCCAGATCCCAGCCTATGCCGAGATGAAGAAACGCGACGCGGCGTTCTACAAGGGACTGGAAAACGCCGGTTTCATGCTCGATTGGGGCGACGACGAGTCCGGCCTGTTCATGAAGTACCTCAGGCGCGGCTCTGGCTATTATATCGATGTTGGCGCCTCGCAGCTGGTCATCGATGGTTCGATCAAGCTGAAGAGCGGCGTCGACGTCAAGGAGATCAAGCAGCACTCGGTTCTGCTCAGCGACGGGTCGGAATTGCCTGCGGACCTCATCGTCTACGCCACCGGCTACGGCTCTATGAACGGCTGGGCCGCTGATCTGATATCTCGCGAAACCGCCGACAAGGTCGGCAAATGCTGGGGCCTCGGCTCGAGCACCACCAAGGATCCCGGCCCCTGGGAAGGCGAGTTGCGCAACATGTGGAAGCCGACGCAGCAGGAAGCGCTGTGGTTCCATGGCGGCAATCTGCACCAGTCACGCCACTATTCGCAGTTCCTGTCGCTGCAGTTGAAGGCGCGGCACGAAGGCATCGCTACGCCGGTCTACGGGCTCCAGCAGGTCCACCATAAGGGATAGGCGACCGCCATTCCGGCTGAGCAACATGAAGGAGGCATGGCTTGCACCCTGCCTCCTTGCCAGGATGAACTGACTACGCCGGCCTATCCGCCGCGAACTGCGTCACCACGCGCTGCAGCAGCGGCACGTAATCGCGAAACGTCCGTGTCTTCATGTTGGCGATCTTGCTGCTCTCGTCCCAGATGCGGACCCGGACCGCTTCCTCGTGAAAGGGGTTCTTACGGAACTCGGCGACCTCATCGGCGTTCATCGGTCCACCTTGCAGCGACAGCGTATGGACCGAGGCCGGCGAAAGCTTACCGAAATAGGTCGGGTCGGTGGCGCAGAGATAGCGCTTGGCTGAGACATGCAGCCTGACGCATTCGACGATGACAGGCGGAAGGAACGGCGCCAGCACCTCGCCGCCAGCTTCATCATGATGCTTGTCCTCGACATCCTCCGGCGAATAGGTGCCGAACTCGCTGGTGTAGTGGCCGATGTCATGCAGCAGCGCCGCCGCCACCAGTTCGTCCGGCGCGCCGTCCTGCTCGGCGAACCAGGCGCCCTGCAGCATGTGCTCGGACATGGTGACGGGTTCGCCGAGATAGGATTCGGCACCTCGGCGCTCGAAAATGTCGGCGATGAATTCAACGATAGTGTCGGCATTCAGGTTCTGGCCGCTCATTCCGCGGCCTCCTCGAAACCGTGCTCGATCGCCGCAAGCGTCGACAGCAGGCCATCCTTGTCGGCGTAGCAACCCTGCAGCCAGCGCTTGCCGGTGCCGGAAAATGCCTTGCGCGCATGCATGACGCGCGTGTTGTCGACGATGAAAGCCTGCCCCGCTTCGAGCTTGAACGTCACTTCGAAGGACGGATCCTCGATCAGTTCGGCAAACCGGCGATAGGCGGCGTAGTACCTCTCCATGTCGGCGAACGGCACATCGACCGTCGGCGCCAGCGAGCGGTTGTTGAAGCGGATACAGATCAGCTCCCCATCCGGTCCGAGTTCGACCATCGGCCGCTTCGCTTGCAGCCGCACGCCGGACGAACCGGCATATTCGAAGCGCGCCGGGCGTGAACTCAACAGCCGGAAGCCTTCCGGGTTCTCAGCCTGCAGCGCGGCCGCGACGGCAAATCCGTCGACGACGCTGGACTCACCACCGTCCACCGTATTCTCGATGCAGGACAGGATCTGCAGTGTCGGCACCGGGTCGCGATAGGGATTGTCGGTGTGCGCCTGCAGGCCAAGATTGGTGTAGGCGAGATTGTTCGGATTGACCTCGGCGCGCACTTCGAACCAGCGTCCGTAATTGGTTTCCCTGATATAGCCGAACAGATCGGACACCTTGCAAAGCGCCCCGGATTCAGCCGGCAGATCGTCCATCACCGCGAAGCCATAGGCTTTCACCGCCGACAGCCATTGCCGCAAGATATCGCGGTCGCGGCTGGCGGCTGGGTAGCCGGCGCGCGGGACCGAATTCTGCATGGTGGCCTTGGTCCATCGCACGATGCCCTCGCCTGTCCAGCCGGGCTGGCGGGCCGCGTCGCGATCATAGGCATTGGCGTGCAGCCATGCCGCCGGGAAACTCACCGTTTTTTGCTCCGGCATGAAGCTGACCTCCAGGGCGTCGCCCTTGATCGACGCGGCGCCAATTTTCGTGTCTGCGGGAATATCGAGAATGGTGATGAGCCGCTGGCCATTGCCGGTGCTGCGCGTCCTGTCATCCAGCGCATTGTCGCGCAGCCACATGGCGTGGAAGCGGGTGCGCGTCCCATCCTGCCAGCCAAGGTCGATTGTTCTGCCTTCATCGCCAATCAGCGCGTGGGTGAGCATGGAGATCCGTTCCTGTCCGCTACGCCCCACGGCTAAGTCCGCAGGTCTCGATTGCATGTTGATCGCGCGATAGGCATAACTCAAATTATCATTTTTTGGCCAATGACCATAATCTGCTAATGGCTCAGACAAACCCGCCTTTGCCGCCACTCGACTGGCTGCGCAGCTTCGAGGCCGCGGCGCGGCTGTCCAATTTCACGGCGGCGGCAACGGAGCTTGGCCTTACCCAAGCCGCCGTCAGCCAGCACATCCGGTTTCTCGAAGAACGGCTGAAGACGCGTTTGTTCTCGCGGCTGGCGCGCGGCGTCGCGCTGTCGCCGGAGGGCGCGGCCTACCTGCCCCACATCCAGTCGGCCTTCGCCACGATCGGCAACAGCACCGCGGAACTGTTTGAGCCGCGCGCCGTCCAGACCGTGACCATTCGGGCACCGATCTCCTTTGCCTTGCTGATGCTCGCCCCGGCGCTGCCCGATCTGGCGAAGGCGCTGCCGCGCATCCAGCTCGACCTGGTGACGATCCATCGCCCTGCTGACTACGACCTGCCGGGCTCCGCGCTCGACATCCGTTTCGGCAACGGATCCTTTCCCGGCCGCGAAGCCGACAGGCTGAGCGCAGAACGGCTCGTGCCGGTGGCGGCGCCAGTACTCGCCGGCAACGCCGACTGGACCTCGCTGCCGCTGCTTCTGGTCGCCGGCGCGCGCGAAATGTGGGCGGAATGGTTCGCGGCCGCCGGGCTGGCTGGCCACCCCAGGCGATCGCACCGCTTCGACAGCTTCGTCGCCGCATTGGAAGCGGCGCGCGCCGGCGCCGGTGTGCTGCTGGGCTCGCGGCCCCTGGTCGATGCGGCGCTCGACAGCAAGACGCTGGTCAGGCTCTCCGACTTCGAACTCTCCAGCACATCGGGGCATTTCCTGACCAAGTCGTCCACCGCCCGCTTGACCGGTGCCGAACAGGATTTCCGCCAGTGGCTGCTGTCGCGCCTATCCGGCTCCGCGCCGGCATGACATGAGACTAGCCTGATCCGCTTCCAGTAGATGAGCGTGCCGGTCAGCCCGCCATGCGGCTTCAACGCATAGTCCGGTATCTCACCGGCCAGCTTGAACCCCAACCGCTCATAGAGGCCGGAAGCGCCCTCGTCAGCGGCCGTATCGAGAACCAGCAGCGTGCGGCCCTTCTCGACCGCAAGGCTCTCGGCAGCCCGCATCAGGCGCGTTCCCACACCCCTGCCCCGGTAGTCGACGCGTGTCATCAGCTTGGCGATCTCGGCCCGGTGCGGCTGGTTGGGCGGACAGTCGAGCAGCAAGGTTACGGTGCCGACCAGGACCTTGCCGCCCCAGGCGCCAAGCACCGCTCTTTCCCCTCTTGCCGCCGCGGCCAGCGATTTCTCCCAGAATGCCCTTGCAGCTTCCGGCGCCAGCGGATGCATGAAGCTCACCGATCCGCCGGCCGCCACCGTTGCGACCAGCAATTCGGCCAGCATGTCCTGCGTCTCGACAGACGGGTTCAGGGTTCCGATCTCGATCGAGTTCATGCTCATGATGTCCTGTGACTTTGCGATAGATGCGAGCGCATTCCTCAGTCCAGATGACGCACGCGGCGTCGCTTTCGCGCCGCCTTGATGGCGCTGATGCGTTCGGCGTCTTCGTGGCCGAGATGCCGGCCGCGCTCGAGAATCTCGAGCGTGTACTCCTCATAGGTCAGGCCCAGCCGCTCGGCCTTGTCGATGCGCAGCAGCATGACCTCGCGGCTCGGCGCCTTCCACGCCTTGGCATGGGCGGCCTGCCACGCAAGGAAGATGTAGGGATCGCCTTTACCCCATGGCGGCCCCTTGTATTCATCGAGAGGCGGACCCCCATTATGGGAGCGCTTTGGTCTTCTCGCCATGATGTCAGCCCCTGACCAGCGCGACGAGATAGTCGGCACCGGGCTCCAGGGCATGGAAGATGCAGTCCGACGGCGCCCCGAGCGCCAGGCAATCGCCTGGCTCAAGCCGGTGCACCGCCTCACCTTCGACGAATTCGAGCCGCCCGGAAATCAGCCATATCTGCTGCTTGATGAAGGCGTAGGAGGCGGCCGGAAAGCTGACTTTGGCGCCCGCCGGCAGCTGCACCCTGATGAGTTCGAGCGGCATGTCGCCAGCCGGCGAAAGGTGCCGTCTGACATAGCCGGTATCGGGATCGCGCCACACCGGTTGGTCGGCCTCGCGCAGCAGCCCGCCGCCTTGCAATTCCGCGCGCGCAATCAAGGTCGACAGCGTCATGCCGAAGGCCGCCGCGATGCGCACCAGAAGGGCCGCCGTCGGGCTGGTCTTGCCGCGCTCGATCGTGCTCAGCATCGCCTTCGAGACGCCGGAACGCTCCGCCAGCTCGGCCAGGGACCAGTCCCGCACGATCCTTTCGACGTGTATCCTTCGGCCGATTGTCGAGGAAATATCGTTCGCTATATCGTTCATGCGTCCATTATAGCGAAATATCGATGTGGGAAAAGAGCCGCCTCGCGACAATTTTCATGGGGCCCTTAATCCTCTCTACACCATCCGACCTCATCGGGCCTTAACCCCATTCCTGTAGGATCGATGCTCCAGGGGAAATGGGGATTGGCCTGTCCATGTATGTCGAACGCGAAGCTTCTGTTGGAGAACCGACATCGCAGGAGCGCCGTGACGCCGAGCAGAACGACAGGCGCATTCTGGGCAATGTCGTGCAATGCGACGGCGCACGCGCCACCATCAGCGCCTATGCGGACGAGGTCGACGGCGCGGTGACGGGCCTGTGGACGGTCGGCAAGATGATTTCCATCAATCTTGGATCCACGCGAACCGTCGGCCTGGTCTACGGGATCGGCAAGTCGGATCGCACCTGGAGCAAGGAGGGCCAAAACGCCATCGAGGTCAGCATCGAGCTGATCGGCGAAGTGCGCGACGGAGCAGAGCCCGGCGCCAAGCCGGTCTTCGATCGCGGCATCACCACATATCCGCATATCGGCGCCGTTGCGCACCGCATCCGCACCCGCGACCTGCAGGCGGTCTATGATCTCGCCGGGCGTCATTCGATCACCATCGGCACACTCGCGCAGGACGAGGCGATTGCCGCCAACATCGCCATCGACGATACGCTGGCACGTCACTTCGCCATTGTCGGCACCACCGGTGTCGGTAAATCCACCGCCGTCTCGCTGCTGCTGCGCAAGTCGATCGCGGCACGGCCCGATCTGCGCATCCTGATCCTCGACCCGCACAACGAGTTCGCGGCGTCGCTGCCCGAATACTGCGTCAGGGTCGATTCCAAAACCTTGGATCTTCCGTTCTGGATGTTCACGCTGGAGGAATTCGCCGAGGTGCTGTTCCGGGGCCGCGAAACCGAGCCGGAAGAAATCGATGCCTTGCGCGACCTCATTCCGGCCGCCAAGAACCTTTACCGCAATCCGAATTCCGGCGCCTATATCCGGCGCGGCAGCGATGCGCTAACCGCCGATACACCGGTTCCTTACCGCATCGCCGACCTCCTCAAGCAGATCGACGAGCGCATGGGCATGCTCGAAAGCAAGACCGATCGCCCGACGCTCAGATCGCTGAAGACACGCATCGAATCGGCGGCTGCCGACCCGCGCTACCGCTTCATGTTCAACTCGCGGCTGATCGAGGACACCATCCACGAGACGATCGGCAACATCTTCCGCGTGCCGCATCATGGCCGCCCGGTAACCTGCTTCGAGATGGCGGGCATGCCGTCCGAAGTGGTCAATTCCGTCTGTTCGGTGCTGGCGCGCCTGGCCTTCGACCTTGCTTTGTGGAGCGAGGGCAAACTGCAGCTTCTGTTTTTGTGCGAAGAAGCGCACCGCTATATGCCGGCCGATCCGCGTCTCGGCTTCGCGCCGACCAGGCACGCGCTGTCGCGCATTGCCAAGGAAGGCCGCAAATATGGCTGCTATCTCGGCGTCGTCACCCAGCGCCCTGGCGAACTCGACCCGACCATTCTGTCGCAATGCTCGACCTTCTTCGCCATGCGGCTTGCCAATGAGCAGGACCAGGCGATCATCCGCTCGGCGATTGCCGACTCTTCCGCCTCCACGCTTGCGTTCCTGTCCTCCATGGGCCAGCGCGAAGCCATAGCCTTCGGCGAAGGCGTGGCGACGACCATGCGGCTGAAGTTCGAAAAGCTGCCGAGCCATCTGCTCCCCGGCACGGCCAAGCGCGAAGAGGCCGCCGCGTCGAAAACCGGCGACGATGTCGACCTGGTGGCGATCGTCGAACGCCTGCGTAACGTACCGAAACCAACGCAGCAGTCGATGGCCTTCGCCGAAGTCGTCGATTCTGGCCGCCAGGCCGGCGATCCCGACTACCGCAAGCCGCCGGCCACCCGCGTGCAATCGGACGACGATTTCGACATGCGCTACGGTCTCAAGCCGGCGACCTTCGGCCTGCGCCCGCAAAACGATTGAGTTTGCGGGCTTACGCCATTCTGCCAACCGATTGAGAAGCTGCATTGAGCTTCCAAGAAGCTCTGCTTCGTTGGCCAACTTGGGTAAATCCCGAAAGAGAATTCATCAGGCTGAGTTGCATGACGTGACTTTCGAGAAGCCGGAGCGGAACGGACATTTAGTCCGTGAGCACCGGAAGTCGAGAAAGCCGCGTCAGGCGACCGGCCTCATGAATTCCTCTTCGGGATTTTAGGCGCAGACGCGGTTGCGGCCTTGCCTCTTCGCCTCGTAGAGCTGGCGGTCGGCGCGGCGATAGAACTCCTCCGCCGTTTCCTTGCGGTCCCAGACGGCAAGCCCGACGCTGGTGGTGATCTTGAGGCGGACATTGCCTGACAGCACCGACATGTTGGCGATAGCCTTGCGGATGCGCTCGGCAAACTTGCCCAGAAGATCGGCGTCCATATTGGGCGTGACCACCGCGAACTCCTCGCCGCCTAAGCGCGCCACCACATCGTGGTAGCGTGTCATATCCTTGAGGCAGCTCGCGACGGCCTTGAGCACCTCGTCGCCGACATCATGGCCGTGGGTGTCGTTGACCTGCTTGAAATGGTCGAGATCGAGGATCATCAGCCCGACGGGCTTTTCGATGCGCCGGAACTCCTCGAGATACTCCTTCAGCGCATCATCGAAATAGCGCCGGTTCTGCATGCCGGTCAGGCCGTCGGTCAGCGCCGCATGCTCGAGTGTTTCCGAACGCGCGCTGAGCGAGACCGTCATGGCGCGCAGCTTACCTTCTTCCGTCGCCTGTTTTCGGATCAGCGGATAGATGAAGAAAATACCGAAGAACAGCGCGGTGGCCAAAAGCACGCCGGTCGCGAACAAAAGCTTGTTGAGATAGATGACCTTGTCCAGACCCGAAGCCGTATGCAGCTCGGTGGCGAAGGATTGCAGAAGCCCATAGGCATGCAGCGTCACCAGGCCAGCGGCCAGGATCACGAAGATAAAGACGAAAAATGCTGATTCCGCCTTGTGGAAACGCATCTGCTCCCCGTTGGAAAAGTGCCCGCTGACCTTATGGCATGGGCGGGCTTACGGAGGGTTAATTTGGACAACCGCAACGAGAACCTTTCCTTGCAAGTAAACTTTTCAGGTTGCAATGGAAATAAGCAATCAGATCGTGGTTTCCACATCATCACCGGGGCGCACTCTTTGCCATTCCGGCCCCAGCTGATGCCTGAACCAGGTCGTCTGCCGCTTGGAATATTGCCGGGTCGCGATCTTGGCGCGTTCGATCGCCTCGGGAAAGCCAATCTCTCCGGCCATCGCGGCCTGCAATTCACGAACGCCGATCGCCTTCATCGCCGGCAATTCGGGATCTAGGCCAAGCGCCGATAGAAGCTTGACCTCGTCCAGCGCGCCCTTGTCCAGCATCTGGTCGAAGCGTTTTTCGATGCGGCCGACCAGCGCCGCCCGGTCCGGCTCGATCACGAAGAAATGCGCGGTCTGCCTGTCGATGAGCGGATGGCCGCGTTCTGCTTGCCATTCCCGGATCGAACGGCCCGACGCGTCGAGCACTTCCAGTGCCCGCACGATGCGCTGGCTGTCGGTTGGCTTGAGCATCATGGCGGCCGCCGAATCCTCACGCAGCAGCAGGCTGTGCAGCTTGACGGCACCCTGCTCCTTCAATTCGTAGCGCCAGCGGTCCCGGATCCCCTGCGGAATGTCGGGCATTTCCGAAATGCCCTCGGCCAGCGCGCGGAAGTAAAGCCCGGTGCCGCCGACAAAAATTACGGGCCGTTCGGAGAGCGCACCGTCGTCGATCAGCTTCATCACGTCGCGCAGCCAGGCGCCGGTGGAATAGGTTGTGGACGGGTGGACGTGGCCGTAGAGAAAATGCGGCGCGCGGGCGAGGTCGGCCGCCTCCGGCCGGGCGGTCAGCACGTCGAGAACAGAATAGCCCTGCATGGAATCGGTGTTGACGATCACGCCACCCCTGCGCTCGGCCAGATCGAGCGCCAGCGCCGACTTGCCGCTGGCGGTCGGCCCGGCTATCAGGATCGCGTTCTTCACGCGGCCCTCGCCCGCCTGTTCGCCGGAATGTTCCATGCCGCTCATCGCCACGCTTGTTTCCCGTCCCGCCGACCGCGCTTTGTCGCTGTCGCTTGCGAATATGGCGTCACGGTCGGTCGGCGCAAGCGCTGTTGTCTGGCTGGCCGAAGGGATAGCCTGCGATCTTGTCCTGCCGGAGGCAGCCGACGACGCCGAAACGAGTGCCGCCTTGCACGCAGCGCTTGCCGACGATCCGGTCGACGTAATCGTCCAGCAGGCCGAGACCCGCCGCAAAAAGATCCTGATGGCCGACATGGACTCAACCATGATCGAGCAGGAATGCATCGACGAGCTGGCCGACGAGATCGGCGTCAAGGATCGTGTCGCCACCATCACCGCGCGATCGATGAACGGCGAGATCGCTTTCGAACCGGCTCTGCGCGAGCGGGTGGCACTGCTGAAAGCCCTCGACGCCGCCGTGGTCGACCGCATCGTCGCCAATCGTCTGACGCTGGCCTCAGGCGGCCGCGCGCTGGTTCAGACAATGCGGGCCAATGGCGCCTGGACGGCACTCGTGTCCGGCGGCTTCGAGGTCTTCACGACGCGAATCGCGGCCATGCTTGGCTTCCACGAGAACCGCGCCAACCGCCTGCTCGAACAGGATGGCCGCTTCACCGGGCTGGTCGGTGAACCGATCCTCGGCCGCGCCGCCAAGGCCGAAGCGCTGATCGAAATTTCAGCGCGCCTTGGTTTGACGCCCTTTGACGTCATCGCCGTCGGCGACGGCGCCAATGATCTCGACATGATCCGCCTGGCCGGCACCGGTGTCGCGCTTCATGCCAAGCCGGCGGTGGCGGCGCAGGCAAAGGTTCGCATCGACCATGGCGACCTGACCGCATTGCTCTATTTGCAAGGCTACAGTCAGGAAGAGTTTGTGCAATGAAACCAATGCATACCGAGCGCCTGATCCTGCGCAACTGGGAGGATCGCGACCGCGCGCTGTTTCACCGGATCAATTCCGATGAACAGGTGATGGAGTTCTTTCCGTTCCGCCGCGACCGTGCCGCCACAGACGCCAAAATGGACGAGTTCCGGACCTGGATCGCTAAGGATGGCTACGGTTTCACCGCCGCCGAGATTGTCGCCACCGGAGAATGCATCGGCTTCATCGGCCTCTTCGACACAGATCATTTGCCGTTCCTTCCGGCTGGCACCGTCGAGATCGGCTGGCGACTGGCCCCTGAATTCTGGGGCAAGGGCTATGTCACCGAAGCGGCGGAGGCATGGCTTGCCTATGGTTTCGAAACGCTTGGCCTCGGCGAGATTATTTCCTTCGCCGTCGCCGACAACAGGCGCTCGATCGCCGTCATGGAACGCCTCGGCATGACCGCCGACCCGTCCGCCGATTTCGACCACCCCGGCATTCCCGACAGCCATCCCGCGCTCAAGCGACATGTGTTGTACCGGCTGACTGCCAAGAATTGGCGAAAGAAACGTCGCTGATCAATGTCGATCAGGCGGAAGCTCATCGCCAGGTTGCGGAGGTCCGGCAGCAACCCGCTCAAGCAGCTTTCCAAAATCGTCAGCGGACGCATCGCCTGTCCGACGACGCAGGAACTCGGCCGCTGTTTCCATTGCCCCAACTTTCTGCGCCACGGCCGAAGCGATCCACTGATTGAGCGACACGCCATCGGCCTTTGCCAAGCGCGTGGCCGCCTCCTTGACCGAAAGCGGGAGTTTCAACGGATAAGTCGCTTTGCTCATGTTCGAAATCCTTCCAGGAACTCAGCCGCTGGCTGCTGACTTCAGTCCATTCGGATCGTCACGAACCTGAGTTCACCGGTCTTCGATGCCAGCATCAAGAGCGCATTCTTGCGCCCCTGTTCCTTCAAGGCGCCGATCCGGTCCATGACATCCTTGGGCGTGGCGACCGATTCCTGTGCGATCTCGGTGATCACCTCACCAGTCTGAATGCCGCGCTCGGCGGCAGCAGAGTCCTTGGTGACATCGGTGATGACGACGCCGGAAACATCGGCCGCAATGCTGAACTTCTTGCGCGTCTCGTCGTTCAGTTCGCCGACCGTCATGCCGAGCACCGAAGCCGTGGAAACGTCCGGCGCCTTGTCACCCTTGTCCTGGTCGGTATTGCCACCCTCCTCGCCGCTGGTGAGCTTCTCGCCATCCTCGAGCCGGCCGAGCGTCACTTTCACGGTCTGCTCGACGCCCTTGCGCACGATGAGCACATCGACCGCCTTGCCGACCGGGCTTTCGGCGACAACGCGCGGCAGGTCGCGCATTTCATGAATGTCCTTGCCGTCGAATTTCAGGATGACGTCGCCGGCCTGAACTGTGCCATTGTCGACCGGACCCCCCTTGATGACGCCGGCAACCAGCGCGCCCTTGGCAGTCGCCATGCCGAGGCTCTCGGCGATGTCGTCCGTCACCGGCTGGATACGCACGCCGAGCCAGCCGCGCCGCGTCTCGCCGAACTGGCGCAACTGGTCGACCACGCCCGAGGCGAGCTGCGAAGGAATGGAGAAGCCGATGCCGATCGAGCCGCCAGACGGCGAAATGATGGCGGTGTTGATGCCGATGACCTCGCCGGCGCTGTTGAACAGCGGGCCGCCGGAATTGCCGCGATTGATCGCGGCATCGGTCTGGATGAAATCGTCATAGGGGCCGGAATTGATATCGCGGTTGCGAGCCGAGACGATACCGACCGTCACCGTGCCGCCGAGGCCGAACGGATTGCCGATCGCCATCACCCAGTCGCCGACACGCAGCTTGGTGGAATCGCCAAACTTCACCGCCGTCAGCTTGTGTCCTTTCGGATCGACCTTCAGCACCGCGACATCTGTCTTGGTGTCGGTGCCGACCAGCGTTGCCTTCAAGGTAATGCCGTCGGAGAAATTGACTTCGATGTCGTCGGCGTCGGCGATCACGTGGTTGTTGGTGACGACGATGCCTTGTTCGGCATCGACGACGAACCCGGAACCCAGCGACTGCACCTTCTGCCCGCTATTGTCCTTGTCGCCGCCGCGGTTCTTGAAGAAATCGTCGAAGAAGTCCTGGAAGGGCGACCCCTCTGGCAGCTGCGGCATCGGCACGGCACCCGGACCTTCGGTACCCTTCACCGTCTGCGAGGTCGAGATGTTGACCACCGCGCCGAGCAGGCCTTGCGCCAGATCGGCGACCGAAGCAGGTCCGTCAGCGGCAAATGTCGGTGTCACGAAGGACGGGACAGCGACGGCGCTGACAAGAAGTGCCGCAGCGCCCGCGACGAACGTCCGCCGTGCCGCGCGCAAAATTATGTTGGATGTCATCGAGAAGCCTCCCGGTATTCCTGAAAAGAAAAGCGCTTCGACGAAAACGCCGCGTCGCGCCATGTTGGCAAAAAATACGGCACGTTTGCGGCTATGACTATCGGCAGAGGATAAATCATCCGTTATCCCGGATCGAAGCTCGTATTCCGGATCGAAGCACGTATCCAGGGATCGAAGCTCGCCGTCGTCATGTACCTCGTACCAGCCAGACGATGCCGACGCCGATGGCGATCGCCGCCAGCCCGGCAATCCGCAACGCGTTCTCGGGCAGCGACAGCACTTCGGTGGCAAGCTTCCTGGCAAGGCCGGGAAAGCCGCCATAGACCAGACCTTCTATGACAAGGACGAGGCCCATGGCGGCAAGAAAATCCTGCACCGGCCGCTACTGGCCGGTGCTTGGCTGTGCCGCCGGCGCGGCAGGTGCCGTCGCCGGAGCGGTTGGGGCCGGCGCCTCGCTGCCGTCGGGATTGCGGAAGAAGCGGAAGAACTCCGAGTTTGGCGACAGCACCATCGTCGTTCCGGTGTTGTCCAGTGCCGTGCCATACGCATTCATCGACCGGTAGAAGTCGAAGAAGGCCGGATCGCGCTGATACGCTTCCGCGAAGGTGGCACTGCGCTGGGCTTCGCCCTCGCCGCGCAGGATTTCCGACTCTTTCTGCGCTTCGGCAACGATCTCGACCACTTCGCGATCGGCGCGGGCCGTAATGCGTTGTGCCGCTTCATTGCCGCGTGCCCTCAACCGTGCAGCTTCTGCCAGGCGTTCCGCCTTCATGCGGTCGAAGGTCTGCTGTGAAACCTCGGCCGTAAGATCGGTGCGGCGGATACGAACATCCTCGATCTGCAGGCCGAGCGACGTGGCGTCGGGCCTGAGCTGATCGCGGACTTCGCGCATCATCACGGCGCGCTGTTCGGACAGTGCAGCCTCGAAATCGCGCAGACCGTAGACGCGGCGCAAGGCAGCGTCGAGACGCGTCCTGAGCCGCGCTTCGGCCAGTTCGATCTGACCGGACACGGCGGAGCGGAAGACCCGTGGATCCGAGATGCGATAGGCGATGAAGGCGTCGACCTCATAGAACTTGCCGCCCGACACCTGGACGCGGATGTTGTCGAGATCGAAGCGCAGCACCCGGTTCTCGATCAGTTGCACCGTATCGGCGTCGAAGAACGAGAACGGCGCCTTGAAGTAGATGCCGGGCTCGCTCTTGACGTCGACGATCTCGCCGAACCTGAGCACCAGCGCCTGCTGGCGCGCATTGACCACGAAGACCGACGAATAGAGCAGGAACAGGATGACCACTGCTGCGACGACGATGATGGGAAGACGGTTGGCCATCACTGGTTACCTCCCGTAACGCCACCAGGGGCGGTCGGTGCCGGCGCTTTCGGCTGCAATGCCGGCAGCGGCAGATAGGGAAGGACCCCTTGCCCGTTGCCCTGCTCGACGATGACCTTGCTAGAATCCTTCAGAACCCTCTCCATGGTTTCCAGGTAGAGGCGCTTGCGTGTCACATCGGGCGCCTTGGCATATTCGTCATAGACCGAGATGAAGCGCTGCGCCTCACCTTCGGCTTCCTGCACGACCCGGTTCTTGTAGGCGGCCGCGTCTTCGCGGACCTGTGCGGCCTCGCCGCGCGCCTGGCCGAGCTTCTGGTTGGAGTACTGGTTGGCCTGCTCGACGAATTTGTCTTCGTCCTGCTCGGCGCGCTGCACCTCGTCGAACGCATCGGCCACTTCGCGTGGCGGTGCCGCATCCTCGATCGAGACGGCGTTGACGTTGAGACCGGCCTTGTAGCCGTCCAGCGTCGTCTGGATGATTTCACGCACCGAGGCGGCAATGCCCTGGCGGTCGTCGCGGAAGATGTCCTGCGCCGGCCGGCGACCGACGGCTTCACGCATGGCGCTTTCGGCAACCTGCCGCAGCATGCCATCGGGATCGGACACGTCGAACAGATACGCGCTCGGGTCGGAGACCTGATAGGCCACCGAGAACTGGACGTTGACGATGTTCTGGTCGCCGGTAAGCATCAGCCCGGACGTGTTGCCACTCGTCGCGCCACCGCCGCCAATGTCGACGAGCTGCTCGGAAATCTTGGCCGTTTCGACGGTTTCAAGCGGCCACCAATGGAAATGCAGGCCGGGCTGCGACAGCTCGGTCTTCGGCTTGCCGAAGCGCAGTTCGACCGCAACCTCGTCGGGCTGCACGGTGTAAACCGCCTTGAACGCCCACAGCACTACAAGTGCCGCGGCGATCAGCGCGAAAATGGCCGGGCTTGCGCCACCGCCACCCGGCAGAGCGCGCCGCAGCCGGTCCTGGCCGCGGCGGATGATGTCCTCAAGATCGGGAGGCGAGCCCTGTGGGCCGCTCGGACCCTTGGGTCCCTGCCCCCAGGGTCCCTGATTGTTGCCGCCGCCGCCCCATGGGCCGCCGCCACCGCCGCTTTTGTCGTTCCAGGGCATGAATGTCCTTTCGCTTGGAATTCCCTCAAGCGCCGGTATTACGGCGCAAAATCCAGTGTTGTTCTTCTATAGGGACGCCACGAGGCGCTTTCAACGCGATGCGTTGCCGAGTTCGTCCGATTTGGTCCGTTCGCGACCCTTTGTCTTCCTTCCAATGCCCTTTTTTGTCGTTCAATGTCTCGCGAGGCGGCGCTCGTAAACCGAATAGCGCGTCGCGTGGCTGTCCTTTTCCCCGGCCGGAACCTCCTGTGAGCTGACGACGCGCCAGGAATCCGGATCGATCGGCGGGAAATGCGCATCGCCGTCGACCGTTGCTAGTATATGGGTGACATGCAGCCGGTCGGCCAGCGGCAGCGCCTGGGCATAGATTTCGCCGCCGCCGATGATGCAGACCTCGTCCACACCGACCATGCCGCGTCCGCGCACCGTTGCCAGATGGATCGCGGCCTCGAGCGAATGCGCGACCTCGACGCCCTCGGCGCGCCAGGCCTTGTCGCGGGTGACCACTATGTTCAACCGGCCCGGCAGCGGTCGGCCGATGCCTTCATAGGTCTTGCGACCCATGATGATGGGTTTGCCCATCGTATCGGCCTTGAAGCGCTTGAGATCGGTGGACAGCCGCCAGGGCAACCCTCCGTCCCGCCCGATGACTCCGTTTTCTGCAATGGCGACGTAGATTGCGACGTGCATCAGTTGGCATTTTCCCCATTTCCGTCAGACGGCACCAGCAGCAGGATGTCGATGTCGTGCTCGGGATAGAAATCCTGCGCCGTCATCTCGAATGTCGTCGGCCCGACCTTTTTGACATTGTCGCCGCAGAACGAAACCAGGGTCTTCGGATTGCCCTTGTCGACCGTCAGCTTGAACTTGCCGATCGTACCCGCCGCCCAGTTGCCGCCTGTGGTCAGAATGTAGGCGATCCGGCTTTCATAATATCTAGAATAGCCGTCGGGATCGTCCTTGGCTGCCTTGCGCACTGCATTCTCGAATGTGTCGTCCATGCAATAGCGGGTCTTGTAGGTCGCGTACTGCCCCTGGAACTTGCCGTCGTAGAAGAAGCTCACCGAAGACGTGCCGCCGACGCTCGGCTTGTAGCGGTGGGAAACGCGAACGTCTTTGTTGGCCGGAAACGTCGAGCGCCACCAATAGGTCGAACGCAATTGCCAGAATGGCGTGTAGACCTTCTTCGCCTCCGTACCGTCGCTGCCGGTGTCTTCGATGATGATGCCGCGGTTGACCCAGTCATCGGTAACCGCTTGAGGCAGCTTGGCCAGCGCCGCCTTCGCCGCATCGCCGAAAGGATAGAATGGCACATTCTGCGCCTGCAGATCGGCGCCGATGTCGATGCCGAGCGCGAACACCTTCTGCTCAAGCTGCGGCTTTGCCGGTGCGCCATCGACCGTCACCTCAAAGCCGAGGAAATTATCGCTCTGGTCGTTGGGAAGTGCCGGCCTCTCTTCAGGATCGCCTTCGATGTCGGGCATCGGGAAGGCGACGATGGCGTCGACATCCCGATCGGTGTTGTTGTGGAAGACGTAGTCGACCGTGACCTTTTCCGGCGAGATGAAGAGATCCTCGCTTTGCATCGCCACGGCATCGCTACGCGACAGGATCAGGCCGCCGGTGCCAAGTTCGGCAATCGAATCATTGGCGAATGCGGGCGCAGCCAGCAGGGCCAGCGCAGCAGTCAGAACATATCGCAACATGAAAGCCTCCTCGGCTGGAATGCTCACAGACCCTAGCCGTTTCACCGTAGCGTTTCAAAGCCCTTCCGTATCCGCGGGTAAGCCCAAACGGTCTGGACTAACAGGTTCCGATCGGGCAAGAGTTCGCTCCATGCGCAAGCTTCTCGTCATCGGCATCGGCGCCGGCAATCCCGACCATATGACCATTCAGGCGATAGACGGCCTGAACCGGGCGGACGTCCTGTTTATTCCCGACAAGGGCGCAAGGAAGAATGACCTTGTCGAGCTGCGCCGCCAGATCTGCGACCGCTTCGTCACCAACCCGAAGTCACGCCGCGTCGAATTCGACGTGCCGGTGCGCGACCTGCCAGTAGAAGATGGGCCAGTAGAAGATGGGCCGGCGCCGTCCTATCGCTCGACCGTCGATGATTGGCATGAAGCCATCGCCGCCATCTACGAGAGCCTGATCCGCGATGAGATCGCCGGGGATGGCTGCGGCGCCTTCCTGATCTGGGGCGATCCCTCGCTCTATGACAGCGCCTTGCGCATCCTCGAGCGCGTGCGCCTGAGAGGCAATGTCGCGTTCGAGCTGGAGGTCATACCCGGCATCACCGCTGTCCAGGCGCTCGCCGCCAGCCATAAGATGGCGCTGAACAGGATCGGCGATTCGGTGCTGATCACCACCGGTCGGCGCCTGACGCGGGAAGGCCTGGCCGACAATGCCGGCAGCACCGTCGTCCTGCTCGACGGCAAATGTGCCTTCAACACGCTGGACGACAAAGATGTCGTCATCCATTGGGGTGCCTATCTCGGTACGCCGGACGAGATCGTCATCTCGGGCCGTCTCGGTGATGTCGGTGCCGAGATTGAGAGAACCCGTGAAGAGGCCCGCCGGAAAAAGGGCTGGATCATGGACACCTACCTGCTGCGCAAGCCTGGTGAACAGGACTAGGCCCTACTGCCTTCCCCTCACCCGGCATCAATTTCCGCCTGTAACGCCTCCATATGCGTCGCGGCCGCTGCAGCCGCCGCACGCTCGATGGCGCGGAAGCGGCTGACCACGGCGAGACCCGCGGCCGTCAGTTGCGCGCCGCCGCCCTTGCGGCCACCAGTCTGTGCCGCCACCAGCGGCTTGCCGAACACCCGGTTCATGTCCTCGACCAGGTCCCAGGCGTGCTTGTAGGACATTTCCATGCCGCGCGCGGCGGCCGAGATCGAGCCGAAGGCGGCGATCTGCTCCAGGAGGTCGATCTTGCCCGGTCCGATGCGCCCGTCGGGATCGAGATTTATCCGCAAGCTCAGCGACGGCATTTTTGCTCCTCCGCGGTCACGCCCGATCCCATACTAGAGACTTTCCGGCGAAACCGCTATTCCAAAAAGACATAGCGATGATCATCCACCCGCCTCGGCGGGCAGCCCGACGCCGGTGTTGGCCCTGTCGAAGCTCACGGTCTTGACCACCGCGAAAACCTTGCCGCCGAGATGAAGCTTCAGCGTCTGCCGCGACTGTTCGGTGATGCGGGCAAGCACGGTTGCGCCGTTGCAGTCGATACCGACCTCGACCGCCGGGCCCTCACCGGGGCTTATCGCGGTAATGGTTCCCGCCAGGATGTTGAGCGCGCTGAGGCCTGCCGGATGTTCGGTGGCAATCATCACATCTCGGGCACGGATACGGATGCGCACCCTCGCGCCTGTCTTCATCGCCAGCCGCGGCACCCGGATCTCACCGGCGGCCGAGCCGAGCACGGTCATGTCGAAAGTCTCGTCGTGACGCAGCACCTCGGTGTCCAGCACGGCGCCGCCCTCGCCGCGCTCCTCCGCCGGCAGCAGGTCGAGCCTTTGCATCACCGCCTCGGTCGGTCCGCTGGTGATGACATGGCCTTGCGCCAGCATCACCACGTCGCTGGCCAGCCGCGCCACCTCGGCGACGGAATGGCTGACATAGACGATCGGGATTTTCGTCTCGTCGCGCAGCCGTTCGACATAGGGCAGGATTTCGGCCTTGCGCGCCTCGTCGAGCGAGGCCAGCGGTTCGTCCATGAGCAGCAATCGTGGGCTGGCCAGCAACGCCCGGCCGATCGCCACGCGCTGCTTTTCGCCGCCCGACAGCTTCGCCGGTCGCCTGTCCATGAGCGGGCCGATGCCGAGCAGGTCGACAACTGCATCCATATCAGCATAGCGCTCCGCTGGCGGCGTGAACCAGCGGCCGTAACGCAGATTGCCGGCAACACTCATATGCGGAAACAGCCGCGCATCCTGGAACACCATCCCGATGCGGCGCTTGTACTTCGGCACGAAAATGCCAGCACTCGTATCGACCAGCACGCGGCCGTCGACTTCGATGCGTCCCTTGTCGGGCCGGATCAGCCCGGCGATCATGTTGATCAGCGTCGTCTTGCCTGACCCCGAGGGTCCGAACAGCGCCGTCAGCCGCCCGGCACTTTTGAAGCGGGCGTCGACGGCGAAACCGCCCAGCCGATGGCTGATGTCGACGAGAACGCTCATTCGATGTCCATCCGCCGGCCGACACGCCGCGCCAACACTTCCGAAGCAACCAGTGCTGCCATGGAAATGACGATGGAAATCAATGTCAGACGGAGCGCCCCTTCATCGCCACCGGGTACCTGCGTGAAAGTGTAGATCGCCGACGGCAATGTCTGCGTCTCGTTGGGAATGTTGGAGACGAAGGTGATGGTCGCGCCGAACTCGCCCATCGCCTTGGCGAAGGCCAGGATGGCGCCGGCGATCAGCCCAGGCAGGATCAGCGGCAAAGTGATGGTTGCGAAGACCCACAGAGGATTGGCGCCGAGCGTTCCCGCCGCCGCCTCCATCTTGCGGTCCACCGCCTCGATCGACAGCCGGATCGCCCGCACCATCAGGGGAAAACCCATGACGCCGCAGGCCAGTGCCGCACCCGTCCAGCGGAAGGAGAAAACAATGCCGAAATGCTCGGCCAGGAAGGCGCCGGCCGGGCCACGCCGGCCGAAGGTGAGCAGCAGCAGATAACCGGTCACCACGGGCGGCAGGATCAGCGGCAGATGCACCAGCCCATTGAGAAGGGTCTTGCCCCAGAACTGTCCTCGGGCAAGCAGCAGCGCGATCAGTATGCCTGGCGGCAGGCTGGCGAGCATCGCCACCGTTGCCACCTTGATCGACAGCCGGACCGCATTCCATTCGTCGGGAGTGAGGTCCAGCAGCCAGTTCATAGTGCGAGATGAAGCCCCTTGGAACTCAGTTGCTCGGCGCGAGCACGGTAAAACCCTGATCCTTGAACAGCGCGCCGGCCTTTGCCGACTGCAGGCATTTCAGGAAAGCCGGCGTATCCTTGTCCTTCGAATCGGCGGTCTGGGCAACCGGATAGATGATCGGCGGATGCGAATCCTCAGGAAAGGTGCCGATCACCTTGACGCCCTTTTCGGCATGCGCGTCGGTGGCGTAGACGATGCCGAGGGCGGCCTCACCTGTTGAAACCAGCTTGAGCGCCGCACGGACATTCTCGGCCTGCGCCACCTTGCCCTCGACCGAGGACCAGACGCCGAGCGATTCAAGCGCGGCCTTGCCGTATTTGCCGGCCGGCACCGCCTTGAAGTCGCCCATGGCGAGCCTGCCGTCGCCGATCAGCTTGGCGAGGTCAAAACCTTTCTCGATCTTGGTTTCAACCACCGAGTCCTTCGGCGCCACCAGCACGATCTCGTTGCCGAGCAGCTTCACTTCGGTGTCCGGCTTGGTGAGCTTCTTGTCGGAGAGATATTTCATCCAGTCGAGGTCGGCCGAGATGAAGACGTCGGCCGGTGCCCCGCCCTCGATCTGCTTGGCCAGCGCCGAGCTTGCGGCATAGGAGACGGTCGCTGCCTCGCCGACATCGGCCTCGCAGGCCTTGTTCACCGCATCGAGCGCATCCTTGAGGCTGGCGGCGGCAAACACCAAGACCTTGTCTTCCGCGTGTGCTGCCGGCACTGCCGCCATCAACGTCGCCGCTAAACCGCCAATGGCGATCGCCCTCGATCCAAAACCTTTGCGCGTCATGGAAACTCTCCCTGGTTCGAACCCGATCGCCTAGAAGCCCGCCAACCGATATATCCGCATGGATATAACAAGGGAAGGCCTGGAGCCACCACTTCGCACGTCCGGATCGACATCGGCCAGCGCCGTCGTCGCCGCCTCGATGACCAAGAGGCCTCGCCGATCCCAAGCTGGAAAAAGGCAAGCAGGCCTATGCAGTGGTCAAGGCCTCGGATGTGATGGTCGGGATCGACTGACTGATCGGCGCCTGATTTCAGGGTTGAGTAAGGCGCAGGGGCTCAGACGGCGATCGGCGCCTTGATGCTTGCGTCGGCGATGTAGTTTTCTAGCCGGAAATCCTCGAAGCGGAAGGCGAAGAGGTCCTTCACCTCCGGATTGATCCACATCGTCGGCAGCGCCCTCGGCGTGCGCCGCAGCTGTTCGCGCGCCTGCTCGAAATGGTTGGAATAGAGATGCGCGTCACCGAGCGTATGAACGAAATCGCCAGGCTTCAGCCCGGTCACCTGCGCCACCATCAGCGTCAGCAAGGCGTAGGACGCGATGTTGAACGGCACGCCGAGGAAGATGTCGGCCGAACGCTGGTAGAGTTGGCAGGAAAGCCGGCCTTCCGAGACGTAAAACTGGAAAAGACAGTGGCAGGGCGGCAGCGCCATCCCTTCCACCTCGGCCGGATTCCAGGCCGAAACGATCAGTCGCCGCGATTGAGGGTTTTTGCGTATCTCCCTGAGAAGATTTGCAATCTGGTCGATCGAACCGCCATGGCCGTCCGGCCAGGAGCGCCATTGCTTGCCGTAGACCGGGCCGAGATCGCCATTCTCGTCGGCCCATTCGTCCCAGATCGAAACGCCATGGTCGGTGAGGTATTTGATGTTGGTGTCGCCGGCCAGGAACCACAGAAGTTCATGGATGATCGACTTGAGATGCAGCTTCTTGGTGGTGGTGACAGGGAAGCCGCGCGTCAGGTCGAAACGCATCTGGTAGCCAAAGACTGAGCGTGTTCCGGTGCCGGTGCGGTCGCCGCGATCGGCACCGTTGTTCAGCACATGCTGCAGGAGGTCGAGATACTGGCGCATCGGTTCCGGCTCGATTCGTTTGTCCAGCCATCATAGCTGACGGACAGGCGGCCGAACACCACAAAGCAGCGCAAACCCTGCTCGAAAGTCACCCGTCCCCAACAACATCATCGGCTGGCGCATAGCGCATAAACCGCGCCAGCCTCCGCAAATTGACGCGCGATCGTCAGAGGGAGCCGAGCTTGCCCAGGTCCTTCGCGACGAGGTAGTAAAAAGTCACCCGGCTCTTGGTGTTGTCGGCAGACATTGCCTTGCAGGTCTTTTCGATGGCGGCATCGGCCTTGCCGGCATCGGCGATGCCGAGTTTCTTGGCGACCCAGTTGGTCCTGACGCGCTCGAGTTCCTTCGGGTCGGTGCAGGACACCAGCGAGGAATCGCGGTTCCTGAGCGCGATGCCCAGATGCTTTACGATCTTTTCGACCGCATCCGCACTGGCGCCAGCGTCGTATTTCTTCACGTCTGCAAGATAGTCGGCCATCAAAATTCCCCTCGTCGGCGCCACGGATCCGATCGATGAGGGCTGTGGCGCGCTGCCGCAACTTGTGCGCTAGGTCGGTTACTCCTCACCGTAGCAAAGCTTCGGTTGAGACCGCGCCCAAGTCAACCCTTTGGAGATGTGGTTTTGACACGCAGACAAAGTGCCAGCGCGGCCTTCCATTTCTTGCGATGGCACCCTATATTCAGTCTGTCGGCTTGACCGACTATGGCGATAAATGGGCGATGAAATAAGCCGTTCGGACCCGGGGGCGGTACCCGGCGCCTCCACCAAAAGCCGCTGTCGGCGACAGAGCGGTTTTTGCTGGGGGCGAAATAGGATCGACGAAGGTGTAAAGATCGTACTTTTGCCCGGCATGGTACCACCGTCATCGGGCTAAACCTGTAGTTGCAAATGACAACTATGCGGAAGCACGTCTCGCCGCGTAAGCGGTGCGATAGCTTCAATTCAAGCCCTAGAGGTTCGCACTTCTAGGCGGGGTTCGGAGGTACCTGGCAACAGAAACCTCCACTTCTCCCCCCTCCTCCTTCGATATGCGTCACGCGCAACGGCAGTTCCCATTAGGCAAATCCTTGTGTGACCTGTCAGCCGCCAAGGCGCGGCACCGCGCGCCTCTCCATGGACGAAACATGCAAAACGTTTCCGATCGATTCTTCGTGCTGACCGGCGGTCCCGGCTCCGGCAAGACCAGCCTGATCGAAGCCCTGCGCCGGGCAGGCTTCGCCACCTCCGTCGAAGCCGGCCGCGGCATCATTCGCGATCAGTCGGATATAGGCGGACCCGCTTTACCCTGGCACGATCGTGCACTGTTTGCCGAACTGATGCTGTCGTGGGAGATGCGCTCGTATCAAATTGCGCAAGAACAGACCGGGCGCCCTGTTTTCTTCGATCGCGGCGTGCCGGACACGCTTGGCTATCTCAAGTTGAGCGGCCTGCCGGTGCCCCAGCATGTCAGCTCCGCGGCGAAACGTTTCCGCTACAACCCCCGCGTCTTCGTCGCCCCGCCCTGGCCTGACATTTTCGAGCAGGATAAAGAACGCAAGCAGACGCTTGACGAGGCCGAGCGCACCTATCATGCGCTGGCCGGCGCCTATATGGGACTGGGCTACGAGCTGGTACCGTTGCCCCTGGCGCCGGTCGAGACCCGGCTGCGTTTCGTACTGGCCGAGACAGGATTGATATGAAAAAGGCCGGGGAGAACCCGGCCTTTTGTCTGGGATGGCGAATGCTTATTCCGCCGGCGCCTCAACAGCCTCGCGCGAACGGCCGAGCGTGACCTTGGCCAGCGTGAACGAAATCACCGCGCAGAGCGTGATGCCGGCCACCATCGGCAGCGGCGTGCCGTCGAAGAACACCCCGGCGACGCCCATGGCGAGTGCGCCGATGGCGAAGTGCAGCGTGCCCATCAGCGCCGAAGCCGTGCCGGCGATCTCGCCATGTTCTTCCATCGCCAGCACCGAAGTGGTCGGGATGACCAGGCCGAGGAAGCCGTAGCCGACGAACAGCAGGGCCGCCATCACATCGAGCCTGTCGACGCCCGTCGCCATGATCGCCAGCAGCACCACCATCGTCGAGGCATAGCCGGTTACCGCGACGCGCACCACGCGTCGCAGCCCGAAACGCTCGGCCAGCAATCCCGTCAGCTGCGACATGCCGATGAACGCCACCGCGTTGATCGAGAAGAACACGCTGTAGACCGAAGGCGACAGCCCGTAATGGTCGATCAGGATGAAGGACGAACTCGACAGATAGACGAAGAAGCTCGCAATGCCGAAACCGGCGATCGCCACAAGGCCAAGGAAGTTGCGGTCGCCCATCAGGAAGCGGTAGCCGGCAAGCGCGGTGCCGAAGGAGGAACCGACGCGTTCTTCCGCCGGCCGCGTCTCCTTGAGGGAGGTTGCCAGAAGGATGGTGGCCAGCAGTGCCGCACCCGTCACCGTCCAGAACACGGCGCGCCAGCCGAAATTCTCGATGATCTGGCTGCCGGTCAGCGGCGCCAGGATCGGCGACACCGAAAACACCAGCATCAGCAACGACATCAGCTTGGCGGCCTCATTGCCGGTGTGCAAGTCGCGCACGATGGCGCGCGGAACGGCCATTCCGGCGCTGGCGCCAAGCCCTTGCAGGAAGCGGAAAGCGATCAGCCATTCGATGGTCGGCGCCATTGCCGAACCGATGCCGCCAACCATGAACAGCGCAAGGCCGCCATAAAGCGGCAGCTTGCGGCCGACCATGTCGGAGATCGGCCCGACGACGATCTGGCCGAAGCCCATCGACAGGAAGAAAATCAACAGGCTCATCTGCACGGCGGCGGTGCTGGCGTGCAGGTCCGCGCCGATTGACGGCAACGCAGGCAGATACATGTCGATGGCGAACGGGCCGATGGCGGACAACAGGCCGAGCACGACCGCGATGCGGAGGAATTTAGGACTCATGATAAAGGCTTCTTTCAAATCTGGTTTGCCGCCGCCGGGCGACGTCTAACCTAGGACGTTCCATCCCATGAGATTCCGACACCTCAAGAGTGAATTCCATTCGTCTCTCTCGAGCGAAATCTCTTTATCTCGTGTCCACAAATTTAGACACTCTTGTCTAATTCGTCAATCACCTCTATATAGATTTCTATGAAGCTGCACGTTTCTCCTGACACTTTCCCGCCACGCGGCCATGAGGCCAAGCGCCTGTCGATCGTCGATTCCGCAGCTGCCGTGTTTTGCCGCGAAGGTTTCGCCGGCGCCAACATCGATCTGATCGCTGCCGAAGCCGGCGTCTCGCGCCAGACCATCTACAACCATCATGGCGACAAGGAGAAATTGTTCGTCGCGGTGGTTCGCGATCTGACCGAACGCTGCAATGCCGGCATCTTCGCCACCATTGCCACCTTCCCCGACCAGCCCAAGGATCTCGAAGCGGATCTGATCGGCTTTGCCGTGCGCCTGAACCAGAACTGCATCTGCAACCGTGACGGAAAATTCCTGCGCAAGCTGATCCAGACCGAAGGCGAGCGCTATCCCGAACTGTTTGCGGAGTGGCGCGAACAGGGCCCGGGCAGGACATGGCCGGCGATCGCCGCCCGCTTCGCCCGCCTCGCCTATGGCGGCTATCTCACGATCGAGGACCCCGATGTGGCGGCACGTCAGTTTCTTGGTCTCGTCAATGCCGAACTGCAGACCACCTTCATGCTTGGCGGCTCGCCACGCGAGGACGAGGTGGTGCAATCCGCGACGAATGGCGTGCGCACCTTCCTGCGCGCCTTTGGCAAGCGCCGCTCCGCAACCCCAGCGGAAAAACAAAGCGCGCTCGCCAGCGCCTGAGCGATCAAATCGCTGGCAATAGTCTTCGCTTCCGCGCGAGGGTGATCTATATGCGGTTTACGCCGCGCTCAAGCTTGATTACAGCTATGCGGACGATTCAACGGAACCCGACCGCCACATGGCCGACGACCACATCCGCTACGACATTCTGGCCCAGGAGGCGTTGCGCGGCGTCATGCGCAAGGTCCTGGCCGAAGTCGCGCGCACCGGCCTCCCCGGCAACCACCACTTCTTCATCACCTTCCTGACCGGCGCGCCGGGCGTTCGCGTGTCTTCGCGGCTGCGCGAGCGCTATCCCGAGCAGATGACCATCGTCATCCAGTTCCAGTATTGGGACCTGAAGGTGACAGACACCGGCTTCGAGGTCGGGCTGTCCTTCTCCGACGTGCCGGAAAAGCTCGAAATTCCATTCTCGGCCGTACGCGGCTTCTATGATCCCTCGGTCAATTTCGAACTCGAATTCGACGTCAAGACGGATGAGGCGGCAGCCGAGGAACCGGCTGCGCCAACTTCGGAGCCGCTGACCATCGTCTCCGAGAAAAAGCCGAAGGCCGAGAAGAAGGCCGCCGCCGAGGCGGAGAAGAAGCCGGCAGCGGCGGATGCCGCCACCAAGGGCGCCGAAGTGGTCTCGCTCGACGCCTTCCGCAAAAAGTAGCCACAGCTCGCGCCATGGCCGACATCGTCAATCTCCGCCAGGCCCGCAAGCAGAAGGCGCGGGACGAAAAGGTGCGCGTCGCCGAACAGAACCGGGCCTTGCATGGCCGTTCCAAAGGTGAGAAGCAACGCGACCGCCTGATCGCCGACAAGGCCGAGAACTTCGTCGCTGGTCACCGCCGCGAGCCATCCGGCGGCGAAAACGAACAATGAGCGCTCTGCCGTGAGCGCGGTCGAAAAGCGCTCGGTGACCATTCGGGGCCACCGCACCAGCTACTCGCTCGAAAAGCCGTTCTACGACGACCTCGTCGCGATCGCTGCCGCGCGGCAATTGACGCTCGCCGCTCTCGTCGCCGAAGTCGATGAGACGCGGCAGCGGGACACCAACCTGTCCTCGGCGCTGAGGCTCCATGTCCTTGAGTGGGCGAAGCGCGGAACGAGTTCCTAGAGGCCCTTGATCGCCGCTTCCTTTTTGCTGCGTCTTGTGCCGAAGCCGAGCATTGTCGAGCGATCGCGTTCCTCGGCCTGCCTCCTTGACCGCACGCGCATCAGATCCTTCCAGCCGACATAGCCGACCAGTCGCAGGCCTTCGCGGGTGACGACGGGCAGATGGGACACGTTGGCCATCAGCAGCTTGTCGGAAAGGCCTTCCAGATACTCATCCGGATAGGCCAGCGTCACCTTGCTGCCAGCCAGCAACTCGCCAAGCGTCGTGGTGCGGTGCGTGCCGGCGCGTCGCCAGCGCAGGATCGCCGGTGGGTCGATGAGACCTAGCACATGCCCGTTCTCGTCGACCACCGGAAAACTCGGATGCCGTGTTTCCGGTGCGGTCAGGAAGGCTGCTGCGCCATGCAGCGTCATCGTCGCCGGCACGCTTTCGACCTCCGAGGTCATCACCTCGCGCACCCTGGTCAAGGCGAAGGGATCGACGCGGTATTCGCGAACCAGATGATGTCCCCTTCTGGCGATCTTCTCGGTCAGGATCGACCGCTTCATCAGGAGCACGGTAACGGCGTGCGCTGCGGCGCAAGCCGTGATCAGCGGCACCAGCATATGCGTGTTGCCGGTCAGTTCGACGGCAAAGAAGGTCGCGGTCAGCGGCGCCCGCATCGTGCCGCCCATGGTGGCGGCCATTGCGAGCAGCGCCCAGACACCCGGATCCGCGGCAGGCAGAACGCCGGCGAGCACCGCCCCCATCGCCCCGCCCATGATCAAGAGCGGCGCCAGCACGCCTCCGGATGTCCCCGAGCCGAGCGCAACCGACCAGATGATGGCCTTGACCACCAGCAGGAGCAGTGCCGCGGTCGCGATCGTGCGGCCGTCCAGCATATTGGCGATGTTGTCATAGCCGACGCCGAGTGCCTGCGGCTCGATCAGCCCGCCTATGCCGACCACCAGGCCACCCAGCATCGGCCACCACATCCAGTGGATCGGTAGCTTCTGAAAACCGTCCTCACAGGCATAGACCATCTGCGTCAGCAGTCCCGACAACAGGCCGGCCGCAACCCCGATCGCGACCCAGCCGGCTAGGCCGACAAAGGACACATCCATACCGCCCTGAAACGGAAAGATCGGTCCGGGCAGATGCAGCATGGTGCGCTCGACCTCGGCAATGATCGCCGCCACCGCCACGGGAATGAAGCTGCGCGGGGTCCATTCGAAGAGCAGCAATTCGACCGCCAGCATGATGGCGGCGATCGGTGTCCCGAAGACCGTGGTCATGCCCGCCGCCGCACCGGCTACCAGCAGCGTCTTGCGTTCGTTGTCGCTGACCGGCAGCATCTGCGCGATCAGCGAGCCGATCGCGCCGCCGGTCATGATGATCGGGCCCTCGGCGCCGAACGGTCCGCCGGAGCCGATCGAGATCGCCGACGACAGCGGCTTCAGGATCGCTACCTTGGCATCGAGCCTGGAACGTCCGAGCAGGATCGCCTCAATGGCCTCGGGGATGCCGTGCCCGCGAATCTTCTCGCTGCCATAGCGCGCCATCAGGCCGATGATCAGTGCACCGATCACCGGGACGATGACGGAGGCAAGACCAAGCGGTGTGTCCTCGAGTTTCAGATCGGCGAGCGTGAACTGACCGAAATAGGCGATGTTGGTGGCAAGCCGGATCAACTTCAACAGCGCGATGCCGGCAAACAGCCCCGCTGTCGCCACCACCACGGCAATGGCTGCGACAAGCAGCACCCTGGCATCCGTGGTGAAATCACGCAGATGCTCCGGGTTTGAGTGATGCGTCTTCATGGCAAATTTGCTTCCTGGCGGCGGGCCGTATGTCGGATATGCGGCACGGCCGATAAGGCCAGCCGGGTTTGTCGATGGCTATGTATCGTAACACGATATATCTGTTCAAGCCGATTTCGCCCAAAATCCGTTTGAGCTTTCGTCGGAAAACGAACAAATGTCTGATATGCCGCAGCCTAGGAAATCACGCCCTGCCATCAGCCAAGCCGACTACCAGCGGCTGTCCGAGTTTCGCTACCTGATCCGGCGCTTCCTCGAATTCAGCCAGATCCAGGCGGAGGACGCCGGCCTGACCCCGCGCCAGCATCAGGCCCTGCTGGCGATCAAGGGATTTCCCGGTGGCGTTCCGGTGACGGTTGGCGACCTGGCGGAGCGCCTGCGCATCCGCCACCATAGCGCTGTCGAGCTGGTGAACCGTCTCAGCGAGGCAGGGCTGGTCGCAAGGGATCAGGACAAGGACGACCACCGCCGCGTGCTGCTGCAGCTGACCGAGCGCGCCGACGATTGTCTGGCCGAGCTGTCGGCGGCACATCTCGACGAGCTGTCACGCATCGAACCGATGCTGCGGCGCCTGCTCGATCGGGACCATGCGTGAAGCGCATCGAACAATTATCCCGGCACCCCGAATCCTTTGGCTTCGCCGCAACGTCTCGGACATGAGCGCAAGGCAACGAAGAGGAACAATTGCGATGAAACGCCACCTGATACGTTACAAGACGAAACCGGAACGGACCGACGAGAATGAACGGCTGGTCAAGGCCGTGTTCCAGGAGTTGCGGGAAAAATCGCCGGACGGCGTTCGCTACATGACGTGGCGGTCCGAAGACGGAACCTTTGTCCATCTGGTCGAGACGGAAACCGAGGCCCATGCCGACATCATCACCGGGCTGGCGGCATTCGAGGCCTTTCAGAATGGCATCAGGGATCGCTTGATCGAGCGTCCGCACCGCGAGGAAATGACTGTGGTCGGCAGCTACCGTATGCTCGACCCGTAACGGCGAACAGAGGCGCATGAACATTCCTGGCGAGATCCGCGAGCCTTTTGACCGCCTGTTCGGTGAGATGCGCCCCAAGCTGCACCGCTACTGCGCCCGAATGACGGGCTCGGTCATCGACGGTGAGGACGTGCTGCAGGAAGCCCTGACCAAGGCGTTCGAGGCGCTGCCCGATGCCGGACCGATCGCCAACCCGGAGGGCTGGCTGTTCCGCACCGCCCACAATGCGGCACTGGACTTCCTGCGCCGGCGAGCCCGTGAAAAGTCCTTTTCCGATGAGGACCCGGACATGATCGTCGACCCGGCAAATCCTACCGTCGACCGTCAGGCCGCCGCGGCCGGCCTGCATACCTTCATGCGCCTCCCTGTCGCGCAGCGAAGCAGCGTCATCATGATGGACGTTCTGGGCTATTCGCTGCAGGAGATCGGCGCCATGCTCGACGCGAGCATTCCCGCCGTCAAGGCGGCGCTGCATCGTGGTCGTCATCGGCTGCGCGATCTTGCGGACGAACCGGACGACCGCCCTGTTCCAAGATTGAGCGGCGCAGAGCGTCTGCTGCTTGATGCTTACATCGATCGCTTCAACGCCCGCGACTTCGACGCGGTGCGCGACATGCTGGCCGACGAAGTGCGGCTGGAACTGGTGGCCAGGGCGCGGCTGAATGGCCGCAAGGAAGTGGCCACCTACTTCCATAACTATTCCCAGGTGAAGGATTGGCGTTTCGTGCCGGGCTTCGTCGAAGACAGGCCGGCAGTCCTCGTCCGCGATGGCGATGATCCGGCGGCGCGGCCATCCTATTTCATCCTGCTGGCCTGGCAGGACGGCAAACTCTTGACCGTCCGAGATTTCCGCCACGCCCGCTACGTCACCGACGGCGCCGAACTGCTCGTTCTCTGAGAGTATCTCAGGACGGGAAAAGCTGCCTACTGACTACTGCCTACTGCAGCGATTTCAGCAGATTGTCGATCGTGAACGGATTGGACTTCGGCTTGGCCGGCGGCGGATTGTCGCGAGCCTCCGGTAGCGGCGCACGCGCCACCTTCGGCGCCGGCTGCACGGCCTTGCGTTCGCCCTCGAGCCTTGCCTTTTCCTGCGAGGCGATGCGCATCGCCTCTCAGGAAAAGGC
>NZ_JAMYSA010000005.1:0-130252 GCF_040321735.1 Mesorhizobium sp. M0293 | reverse complement strand
CCCCCCGGCGCCCCGGCCGCGGCCCCCCCCTCGCGACGGCCCCCTGGGGGCGGCCGGGCGCCCCGCCTTGTGGCGCCCCACGCCTCGATCGATCAGGCATTGCCGCGGATCATGTCCGATGCCTTTTCGCCGATCATGATCGTCACCGCATTGGTGTTGGAACCGACGAGGCTCGGCATGGTGGAACTGTCGCAGATGCGGATGCCATCGAGGCCGTGGACGCGCAGTTGCGGGTCGACCACCGACATCTCGTCCCGGCCCATCTTGCAGGTGCAGGTGGGGTGATAGGAGGTGCGCCCGTGTTGGCGCGAATAGGCGACATAATCTTCCTGCGTGCGCACGTTTCTATCGGGAAAACGCAGCGTCTTGATGTATTTCTGCAGGGAAGGCTGACCAAAGATTTCCTGGCTGATCTTCACGCCTTCAGCGGAAATCCTCACATCGTCGGGGTCGGCGAGGAAGTTCGGATCGATAACGGGCAAGGCGCGCGGATCGGCCGAGCGCAAGGTCACGGTTCCGCGCGACTTCGGCCGAAGCGTATAGGAGTTGAGCGTGATGCCGGACGCGCCCTTCGGCACGCTCGGTACGCCTGCCTCCGCCCCCGCGCCCGCAAGGAAGTGGAACTGCAGGTCCGGGGTCTGGCTCGCCTTGTCGCCATACCAGAACGCCCCGCCCTCCACGACGCTGGAGGTGATGGGGCTCGCCCTGTCGCCATACCAGAACGCCCCACCCTCCACGACGTTGGAGGTGATGGGGCCGGACTTGAAGAGCTTGTACTGAATGCCCGCCCAGATCGACCAGTGCAACTTGTTGTATTTGTCGAGGCTATCGTGGTTCTTCAGTTCCGCGACGATGTCGACGCCGAAATGGTCCTGGAGGTTCTGGCCTACGCCGGCGATGTCCTGCACCACCTCGATGTCGTGGCTTTTGAGCGCATCGGCCGGCCCGACGCCGGAGAGCATCATCAGCTTCGGCGTGCCGATGGCGCCTGAGGTGAGAAGCACTTCGCTTTCCGCCCGCGCCGTCGTGCGGTTGCCGCCGGCCTCGTAGTCGACGCCCACCGCACGGCGTCCCTCGAAGACGATGCGCAGGACAAGCGCACCGGTGACGACCGTCAGGTTCGGACGCTTCAGGGCCGGACGCAGATAGCCGACGGCCGCCGAGCAGCGCCGGTTGTCGCGCGTCGTCGTCTGGTAGACGCCCGCCCCCTCCTGCACCGGGCCATTGAAATCCGGATTGTAGGGAATGCCGAACTCCTGGCAGCTCTGCACGAAGGCGCGCGTCATGCGTTGCGGCTCGGGGATGTTGGAAACGCCGAGCGGGCCATCCGTTCCATGCCAGGCACCGGAGAGGATCGAGTTGCCCTCCGATCGCAGAAAATATTTCTGGATGTCCTTGAAGCCCCACCCTTCCGCGCCTTCCTCGACCCAGCGGTCATAATCGCCGGGCACACCGCGCGTGAAAACTTCGGCATTGATCGACGACCCGCCCCCGAGCACCTTGGCCTGCGCGTAAAGGATTTCACGGTTATTGGCGTGCTTCTGGGGCGCGGTCTTCAGGCCCCAGGTGAGCGGCCCCGTCGTCATCTTGGCGAAGCCGACGGGCATGTGGATGAGCGGATTGGTATCGCGCCCGCCCGCCTCGATGAGGCACACTCGCGCGGACGCGTTTTCCGAAAGCCGCGCCGCCAGCACGCACCCGGAGGTGCCGCCGCCGACAATCACATAGTCATAGCCAGCGGACATCATGCGATCCAATGCGTGCGCTTGCCGATCTCGACATGAACGGACTTCACCTGCGTATATTCCTCTACCCCATACATCCCGGCCTCGCGGCCCCAGCCGGATTGCTTGAAGCCGCCGAGCGGCATTTCGGGACCGCCCGCCATAATCGTGTTGACCCAGAAGCGCCCGGCGCGAACCCGGCGGCTCACCGTCAGTGCCTTGTCGATATTCTTCGTCCAGACGCTCGCCGCAAGACCGTAAACCGTGTCATTGGCAAGCTGGATGGCTTCTTCCACCGTATCGAAATGCATGGAGCACAGAACCGGGCCGAAAATCTCGTCGCGGGCGATGGCCATGTCGCGTGAAACGCCGGAGAAGAGCGTCGGCGCGATATACTGGCCGCGACCAAGATTGATCGGCCCGCCGCCGGTGAGAAGTTTTGCGCCCTCGGCCTTGCCCTTGGCGATGTAGTCGAGGATCGTGGCGTTCTGCGCCTCTGTCGTGATGGCCCCGACCTGCGTCGCCTCGTCCAGCGGATTGCCGACGCGGATCTTCTTCATTTTTTCGACGAGCAGCTTTTCGAACTCCGCGGCGACGGAGCGCTCGACGATCAGGCGCGAGGAGGAGACGCAGCATTGCCCGGTGTTGAAGCTGATGCCGAAGGCCGCGCCGTCGGCGGCGTCTTCCAGATCGGAATCGGCGAAGACGATGATGGGGTTCTTGCCGCCAAGCTCTAAGCCGAGCTTCTTGAAGTTGCTGTCGGCTGCCGCGTGGACGCAGGACCGGCCGACGGCTGTGGAACCGGTAAAGGATAGCATGTCGACATCGGGATGCTCCGAAAGCGCCTGGCCGATCATGCGGCCGGAACCGGTGATGACGTTGTAGGCCCCGGCCGGAAGGCCCGCTTCCGCCAGCACTTCGGCGAGCAGCAGCGTCGTTGCAGCGGTCACCTCCGACGGCTTCACCACCATTGTGCAGCCAGAGGCGAGGATGAAGGGCACGCGCTCGCACAGGATCAGGAACGGGAAGTTCCAGGGCGTGATGAGGCCGACGACGCCGATCGGCTCGCGCAGCACCATGCCGAAGAGATCGTCGCCGAGCGAGTTGAAGCTGTCGCCGTGCAGCATGCGGGCCGCACCGGCGCCGGTTTGGAAGCAGGCGATGCAGTGATCGATTTCACCTCGCGCCTGGGAGATCGGCTTTCCGTTTTCCAGCGCTTCCCAATAGGCGATCTCGTCCCGCCGGCGGCGCAGGATTTCGGCGACCCGCAGCAGCACGCTTCCGCGCGCGGCGCCCGAAAGGCCAGCCCAGCGGCGATCCTCGAAGGCGCGGCGTGCCGCGGCGACGGCGGCGTTCAGGTCATCGACCGTGCAGCGAACCGTGCGGGTGACCGGGGTACCATGGCCCGGCGAGGCGCGCTCGAAGTGATTCGCGCCATCCTTCCACTCCCCGTCGACGAAAAAGCCGAAGGCGCGTGCTGCGATCGGGGCAGATAGGAACGGGTTCTTCTGGTCCATAGACTCCTCCACTTCTATAGGTCTTACGCCCCAATGGCGATTTGTGTCTTCAGATCCTGCGGCCGGTCTCCGAGGGTATCGAAAGCCGCCTGGATGTCCTCAAGGGAATAGCTCGCCTTGATGAAATCATCCGTGCGGAACCGGCCATGCGATAGAAGGGTCAGTGCGTCATGCATGTCCTCGCCCATGCCCGCAACGGACCCTTTCAGGCTGCCTTCCTCGAGCACGGTCCGCAGAATATCGACGGGCACAGTATCTCCCGGCGGCGTGATGCCGAAAAAGGCTACATGCCCGCCGCGACGCGTGAGGTCAAAGGCCTGCTCATAGAGTATTCGATTGCCAACGCTTTCGATGACAAGATCAGCGCCGCGCCCGCCAGTCATCCGGAGCACGGTCGCCTTGAGTTCGGCCGGATCGGACACGGCCGCATCCGCGCCGGCTTCAAGCGCCATGCGGCAGCGATCGGCCGAGAGATCGGCGACGATGATCGGCGCCGCGCCGACAAGCCGCATCATCTGGACATGCAGATTGCCGATTGGCCCGGCGCCGAAAATGACGACCGACTGGCCGAACGTAACCTTGGCCTTCCGGGCAGCGCGGACCACGCAGGCAACAGGTTCAGTGAGCGCCAGAACGTCGTCGGCAATATCTGCCTCGACGGGGATTGCAAGCCGCGAAGGCACAGCGACGAATTCTGCAAAGGCACCATCCCGGCCGATGCCGACCTGAGTGACCTCGGCGCAGTTCAGAACCTCGTTGCGACGGCACCAGAAGCAGGTGCCGCAGCCGATATTGATATCGACGACGACCCGCGTGCCGACGGCGAGGTGACGCACATTGGCTCCGCGCTCCGCGATTGTGCCGCAGAATTCGTGGCCGGGGATGAGCGGCAGCCGATCGACGGCATAGTGGCCGTTGAAGATATGAATATCTGTGCCGCAGATGCCAGTGCGTTGTACGCGCACCAGAACATCCTCGGGGCCGATCGGCGGTAAGGGGACTTCGCGGACATCGAAGCATTTCGGGGCGGTCAGGACGGCGGCGCGCATGGTCCTCATAGCCGCCCTCACTTCACGGTGCGCAGTTTTGCGCGGTCGATCGTCAGCGCGATCGCGACGATCAGCACCAGCCCGAAAACCATCTGCTGCTGGGTTGCCTCGATGCCGAAATAGAGCATGGATGCGCGGATGACGGCAACGAGCAGCGTGCCGATGGCCGTGTTGAGCACCCCGCCAACGCCGCCAGTCAGCGGCGTGCCGCCGACGAGAACGGCAACGATTGCTGGAAGCAGGAAGCCGTTGGCAATGGTGGGCGCGCCGCCCGAAAGCTTGACCGCGAACAGAAGACCGGCAACCGCGGCAAGCGCGCCCGAAATCGCGAAGGCCAGTATCTTGTAGCGCGCGACATTTACCCCGGACGCGGCTGCCGCCCGTTCGCCTGCTCCGACGGCTTTCAGCGCCCGGCCAAGTGTGGTTCGCCGCTCGATGAAGACGCAGATGGCGAGCAAGGCTGCCGCCATGAAGAGTTCGTTTGGAATGATGCCGGTATGGCCGATCAACCAGCCAAAGGTGCTGTCACGCTGCGCCGCATCCATGTTCAGGGCCCGGTTTCCGGACAGCCATTTGGCCACGGAAAAGCACACGCCGCCTACGGCGAGCGTCGAGATGAAAGAAGGCACCAGCAACTTCGTGGTCACATAGCCCGAGATCGTGCCCAGCAGGAAACCAGCCAGCACGCAGGCCAGCGCCACCCATGGCCCCAGCGAAGCCAGGTAGACGGAGGCCACCACCGTGATCATGTTGGCCATGGATTGGGCGGAGAGATCGATGCCGCCGATATAGATCGCAAATGTCAGCCCGAGAGCCATGATGAACAGCGGCACGATGTCCCCCGCGAGCGAAAGCAGGTTGACCGGCTTGAGGAAGCTCGGATCGTTGAGGCCGACGAGGGCGACGAGCGTCAGAAGCGTGATCCATGGAAGGTGGGGCTTCAATTGATGTATGGTCATGTCTTCTCTCAAATCATGTAATGGAGCAGATCGAAGAGCGTGGGCTTGGCGCCCAACTCACAGGTAAAGCGCTTCTGGATCTGCCCGTCCTTGATGACTAGGATCGTATGCGAAAGCCCGATCGCCTCTTCAAGCGTATCGGCGACCAGAACCACGCCGGCGCCGTCGTCGCACATGTCGCGGATCATCTCGTAGACGTCCTCCTTGGCACCGATGTCTAGACCGCGCGTGGGATGGTCGAGCAGCATGATGTCGGATCCGCCCGATCGCCATTTTGCCAGTACGACCTTCTGCTGGTTGCCACCGGAGAGATTGCCGCAATCGGCGTGCTCCGAATGGGCCTTGATCGCGAGGCGCGAAATCCAGTCGCGGGCCAGTTTCTTCTCTGCGGAGACGTTCAGTATGCCCATTCTGGAATAGCGCCCCATTTGCGACAGCGTCATGTTTTCGAAGACGTTCATGCCCGCGACGATCCCCTCGATCTTGCGTTCGCGCGGGACATAGCCGACCCCGCGGGCAACCGCCTGCTGAGGCGTGAACTCATCCACGACATGGTTCTTGATCGTGACCTTGCCAGCGGTCGGAGTGCGCATCCCATATATCGTGCGCAGGATCGCCTCGCGACCCGAGCCTTCGGTGCCGACAAGGCAGAGAACCTCGCCGCGATGCAAGGACAGCGAAATATCGCGGATCCGGCCTGCAAGGCTCACCCCTTCCATGCGCAACAATTCGCTCCAGGCATCGAACGGCTTCTGGCGATGCTCGCGATAATATTCCTTGTCGACATTGCGGCCGACCATCTTCTGCTGGATCGCTTCCGGCGTGGAGGTGCCGCGCTCAGCCATATCGACGACTTGCCCGTCCTTCATCACATAGATCCGGTCGGAGAGTTCCATGACCTCGTCCATGCGGTGACTGACGAAGATGAAGCTGGCGCGGGAGGTCAGGTCCCGGACGATGCTGAACAGCATCTTCACTTCGTCTTCCGCTAGAACGCTCGTCGGTTCATCGAGGAGGATGACCAGATCGCCTGAAACCCGTTCTTCGAGCGTCAGGACTTTGGCGAGTTCGACCAGCTGGCGCTGGGCAAAGGCAAGCTCCGACGTCACCATTGCGGGATCGATGTTGAGCTTCACCTTTGCCAATTGCTTGCGGGCAGCGTCCGCCATCGCCTTCCAGTTGATCACGCCGAAACGGACGAACTGGGACTCGTAGCCGAGGAAAATGTTTTCCATTACGGTCAGGTTGGCGATCAGCGATTGCTCCTGAAACACCATGCCGATGCCCATCTCCATGGCCTGGCGGGGATTTTGCAGCCTCACCGGCTTGCCATCGATCAATACGGTGCCGCCATCCGGCTGGTAGGCCCCGTAGATGACCTTCATCAGCGTGGACTTGCCCGCACCGTTCTCGCCGACCAGCCCGACGATTTCGCCGCGCTTCACGTTGAAATTGACCGCCTTGAGCGCATGCACCCCGGGGAATTTCTTGTCGACCGCCTTGAGCTCGTACATGTTGGCCCCTATTTTACGAAGCTGACCGCGCGGCGGTCGGTTGAAAGGATGACGGCCAAGATGACGAGGATGCCGAGCAATCCGTCCTGCAGGTAGTCCGGCAGGCCGATGACGATCATGCCATTGCTGATGACATTGACGATGATTACGCCGACAACAGCATTCCAGACGCCACCGATGCCGCCCCAGAGCGCCACGCCGCCGACGACGACCGACGTGATCGACAGGAACATGAAATTCGCGCCGGTGACGGATTCCGCCTGGCCGAGTTTCGCCACCTGCAGGATGCCGGCCACCGCATAGAAGACGCCCGCGACGACAAAGCCGAGGATCCTCACCCGCCGGACATTGAGGCCCGAGGCATGCGCAAGCTCCTCACCGCCGCCTACAGCGTAGAAGTTGCGGCCGAGCCGGGTATAAGCCTGGATGAACCAGGCGAGGACGGCCAAGCCCGCGACCACGTAGATCATCAGCGGGAAGCCGGCGATGCGCCAAGTCAGCAATGCGCGAAACGTGTCGTCGTCAATCTTGACGATATCGCCACCGGTGATCAGAACTACGGCGCCGGTCGCGATGAAGCCCATGGCGAGGCTGGCCATGAAGGATGGTATGCGCAGCCGCACATGCACGAGGCCATTGATCATGCCGACGAGCCCGCCGACCACGAGGATGAGTGGAATGGCGATCCAGCCGCCGCTGGCAAGCGTTCCGCCCAGGTGCAAGAAGGCGAGGCAGAACAGCACGGCAGTCAGGGAAACGGCGCCCTCCATGGACAGATCGATGGAGCCCATGATGATGATGAAGGTCACGCCGATCGCCACCATGACGGCAGGTGCTGCGGCAATCGCGATGCGGGCGAAGTTCCGCTGCGTCAGGAAGGCGGGATTGATGAGGGCGAAAAGAATCACCAGCGTGAGGAGCACAAGAAGAGGCGCCCACCTGATGACCGTTTCGCGTTTGACATTGAATAACACTCCGTCCTCCTCTGACGGTGATCCCGGCACATGAAACAAGGGCGGCAGCGAGCGGCCGCCGCCCTTCAATTAGCCGGATTACTTGTATTTGATGCCGCCGTTGGAAGGACCCCAAAAATCTTTCCAGTCGTATTTCGGAACGGTATCCAGATATTTCGCCTTGAAGTCGGCGGCATCCTTGGCGGTCACGAGAATGGTCGGACCATAGAATTCGCGATGCTCCTTGGGCTCCTCGGACGGCTTGAACGTACCGATCGCGGCATGATAGGCGAGCGCCGCGGTGATGCCGCCGCCCCAATGCGGGTTGGTGAACACGGTTGCCAGCAGTTTGCCGTCCATCACCATCTTCACCGCTTCCGGATTGCCGTCATAGGCGACGATCGGCATGTCACCGATGCCCTCCGCCTTGAGCGCCTCCATCACGCCATAGGCAATGTTGTCATTGGCGCAGTGTACGCCGGTGATCTTATCCCCATACTTGGTCAGGAAGCCGGCCATAACTTGCGCAGCCTTGGTCGTATCCCAATCTGCTGGTTGAACATCCAGCAGCTCAATGTCTGGAAAGTCTTTTAGAGCATTCTTGAGGCCATTAAGACGTTCGATCGCCGGGTTGTTGGCCGCAATGCCACCAAGATGGACGACGCCACCCTTACCGCCCATAGCATCGAAAAGGATGCGTGCGGTTTCCTCAGCAGGTTTTTCGTCCGACCAGGTCATGTGACTCACCCAGTTGTCACCGAAGTCCCATGGATGCGCATCATCGGTCTTGTTCCAGATGGTGGAAACATAACCACCAGCCGCTCTTACCGCCTCCGCCACAGGGCGGGCGTTGGGGCTGTCATTGGCATCGCAGGCAATCGCGCAGTTGCCGTTGTTCTTGGCAAGGAATGCCTTGATATCGGCCAGCGATTTCTCCGACGAACCTTCATTGATCAGAGATACCAGACCCGACTTCGGCTTGCCGAGCGATTCCACGAAGGCCTCGCCGCCGGAGACGACAGAATTCCAGTAGGCCGACGCGCGGTCGCGGTAGCTCCAGGCGATTGCCGGGTCCGTCAACGCAGCGCGTGCGAACCCGCCTCCAAATAATCCCGGCATGGCGGCCGCGCCCATGCCGGCCGCAGCCGCGAACAGAAAATTGCGACGGCTCACCGTCTCGCGCTCGATGAAATCCTTGATAAACGTCGACATTGATTCCTCCCAATCCTCGATTGAAACGCTTTCCGCGTCACGACTGGCTCTACTGCCGACGAGGAGAGCCTTGCCTTCAGGCGAGACGCTCCAGCGTCACCGGCGCCATTTAACGCACTAACCAGTTACTTCTTTTAGTTTGCCCAAGTCAAGCGGTTTCAGTATGATCAAGACAAGCAATCGCGTCGAACCGGCTGTTACGGACGGCGACGCGTGCGTATGAGTTGCAGGAAAGAAATCCCGACCACGGCAGAGGGCAGGCGCAAAACATGACGGGCGAACAAAACGAAAAGCCGGGACGAAGACCGCGCATCCGCGACGCGGAAGCCACCAAAGCGCGCATCCTCGAGGCGGCAAAAAAAGAATTTGCAAGGAAAGGCTTAGGTGGGGCGCGCGTCGATGATATCGCGGAGAAGGCGAAGGCCAACAAGCGCATGATCTACCACTATTTCGAGAGCAAGGAGGGCCTGTTCCAGAACATTCTCGAAGAGGCCTATCTCGATATTCGCAAGGCCGAGCAGAAGCTGCACCTGGAAGATCTTGACCCGAGCGCAGCGCTCGAAAAACTGGTGCGCTTCACCTGGGAATACTACCTGAAGAACCCCGAATTCCTCACCCTCGTCAACAGCGAAAACCTTCACCGGGGCAAGCATCTCAAGAAATCGGAGATCGTCAAGGTCTCCAGCCGCAAGCTCGTCAACATGGTCTCGACCATCCTCGAGCGTGGCGTGAAGGCCGGCGTGTTCCGCGAGGGCGTCGATCCCGTGCAACTCAACGTCACAATTGCAGCCGTCGGCTACTACTACCTGACGAACCGCTTTACCGGCTCGATCATCTACGAGCGGGACCTGATGACCAAGGACGCCCTGGAGCAGCGCATCCAGTTCAACCTCGATACGATCATGCGGCTCGTCGCCGCTTGACGTGACCGGCCGGCGGAACACTCCATGAAACGGTCGGAATCAATGACGTCGCAGCGGCGCCGGCGTATCGGTCGCGACGGTGTCCTATATGCTGTCAGGACTGGGCGGGTCTCCGCGGCAGCAAAGAAGCGTGCTCGACGCAGTTGACGCGATCGGCTTCATTCGCGACGCTTCGGCAGCCAGGCTGCGAGCCGGCAAGTCGAATCTTGTCCGCGTCATCAACAATATCGTCAATCCATTTTTCAGCGAGCACGTAAGCCACCGCTTCGCAACTAACGCAGCATTCCGATCGGGCCATCGTTCCTCATGATCGGCAAACCAATCAACCAATCCTTCGAGGGGCGAGTTGGATCGTTGAGACAAATCGATCCTCGGTGTCTGCGGACCAACACGCGAACTGCTCCGGGAAAAGGCGGCGGCGCCAGAGTAGCAGAGAGACCGTTCAGTCGTTCGAGCGCGCTGACAAAGGGACAAGTGTTCGGAATCCGTGGTTGATCGGGGCGTCAGAGTGCTGAGCAAATGCGGTTATGCCCAAGCGTGGAAGATCACAAGTGGTCATCAGACACATGCCCCAGTACGGCACTACCTTCCGGAAGTGGATCACAAGTCTTAAAAAGAAGATTGAGAATCGCGTTACAACCGTTTTGTGCACAATGATCCCGCTCGAAACGCCAGAGAAACGAGCCATCACGCTCGATCACGCGGGTGTTCAGATAATAGGATTGCAGTGATTTGGGTGCCGGTATCCTGTCGCTCTCAGCGAGGTGGCAGCGGTCTTAGATGGCCATCACCGTTTACTTGACACGGCCCAGTCGAGCACCACGAAGGGCTCATCGATCTCTCTGTTGAGCAGCGCGCCATAGACAGTGGACGGATCACTGGGATTCAGGCTGCGGACCAAGCCATCGACCGGGATACGGCCTTCCGATAACCATTTCAGCGCCTTGGCCAGGCCAGTAAAGGTGCTGTGCGATGCATTGTTGTACCCCTCGTAAAGCTCCTCCCACACGAAGGCACGGGCGAGGATCGGAACTTCCCATTCCCAACCGCTGCGTAAAACGACAAAGTTGAAGAACACCGCCTGAAGCATCTCTTGGGCCAGAATGGCCGTGTTCGCCTTCCACGGCACACCGACCAACACGACCTCGCCACGCTTGCGCACAACTTTGCAGCCGTCGAGCACTGCCTGTTCATGCCCCGAGCAATCGATGACCAGCGCAACCGAGCCCACATAGGCCGGATCGCCTACCGGCATCGCGGGGAGCGTGTTGACGACGCCCGACCGGAGCGCTTGAGCGCGCCGTCTTTCGTCCGGCTCGACAAGGGTAACCTCGTAACCGGCAATCCGGCACTGGTGCGCCGCCAGGTAACCGACGGGACCGGCACCGCAGACGATGACCTTGTCGCCAGGCCGCGCCGTTGTGGTCATTAGCGAGGTCATTGCCACTCCCATCAGGCGTGCCACCACCGCTACTTCTGGCGCCATACCGTCAGGAACTTTGAGTACGTAGCGAGCATCGAATTTCTGGGTCGACCGGTGGGCGCCCATGCATAGCAGCCGGTCGCCCGGCTCGATACCGGAGACGGCCGAACCGATCTCCTCGGCCTCGAACACAGCGGAATAGCCGGGACGAACCGGGAAGTCGCCGCCATCGGCCCACGCAAGTTCGGTGCCGGGGCTCACCAAGGTCGCCAATGTAGGGCCACGCACCTCATTTGGCGCCGTTGGAGTATCGTCATAATCTGCTAGTTCAAACTTGCGCTTCCCGGTGAAGACGATCTCTCGTCCCATGGCGTCCTCCAATGGATTCGAACGTGGCCGCAACCTCAGGGCCGAATGGCCTGCCCGCTTTGCGTGTCGAAGATGTGCAGTTTGTCGGGATCAAAAGCGATGCGGACATTTTCCTGGCCGGCGGTGGGCCTGTCCGAAGCAGGTACCTGCGCCACAAGTTCCTGGCCGCCCGCGTTGAGATTTAGCAGCGCCTCTGTACCAAGGTATTCTACGACCTCAATCGACGTGTCATAAGAGGTTGTCGCGACGTCGCTACTCACCAGCCGGATGTCTGATGGTCGCACACCGACCGTCACCTGCTGTGCCGTTTTCAGGACCCGGCTCAGAGCGTTGGGCGCCGGGATCTGCAATGACCCGCAGGTAAGAACTGCCGCCGCGCCAGCGGCCGCGACGACCCCCGGCATGAGGTTCATCGCGGGACTGCCGATGAAGCTGGAGACGAACAGATTGCGCGGCAGCGAGAAAACCTCCTCCGGCGACCCGATCTGTTCGATGTGGCCATCCTTCATGATGACGATCTTGTCGGCCAGTGTCATCGCCTCGATCTGGTCATGGGTGACATAAAGGACCGTGGTGCCAAGCCGTTTGTGCAGCTTCGCGATCTCCACGCGCACCTGCGTGCGCAGCTTTGCGTCAAGGTTGGAAAGCGGCTCGTCGAACAGGAAAACCTTCGGCGTTCGCACCATGGCGCGCGCCATGGCGACGCGCTGCCGCTGGCCACCTGAAAGTTGCGACGGTTTTCGAGCGAGCAGCGATTCGAGGCCGAGAATACGGGCGGCTTCGCTGATACGAATTTCTGCTTCAGTCGCGGAGAGTTTTTGAGGCTTTAGCGCGAACTCCATGTTCTGTCGGACAGTCATATGCGGGTAGAGCGCATAGTTCTGGAAGACCATCGCGATCTGCCGATCCTTTGGCGGAATATCATTTACCCGGCGGCCCGCGATCTCAAGTTCGCCGCCCGAAATGTCCTCAAGTCCGGCGACCATCCGAAGGGTAGTGGTCTTGCCGCAGCCTGACGGGCCAAGCAGGACGACGAACTCGCCCTCCTCGACAGCCAAGTCGATACCGTGCACTACTTCGACCTGGCCATAGCGCTTGACCACATTTCGCAACGTCACCGACGACATTGACGTCCTCCTCTTGAATTGATTTCTGGGATCGCGCTCATCCCTTTACCGACCCCATGGTCAGGCCCTTCACAAGCCAACGCTGGCAGGTGAGCACAAAGATCACACCTGGAATCAGGACGACCAAAGATCCCGCCATGATGCGGCCCCACTGGACCGCATCGCTCGACCAGAAGGACATGACCGCCACCGTCACCGTCTGGGCTTTCGATCCCGTCAGCATCAGCGCGAACAGGAACTCGTTCCATGAGAAGATGAAACAGAACACCGCTGATACAGCGAGGCCGGGAGCCGTCAGCGGGAGGGTCACGTGAAGAAAGGTCGCGAACACGCCGTGACCGTCAACCTGGGCTGCCTCCTCCAGCACCTCCGGCACCTCGTCGAAAAACCCTTTCATCAGCCAGACAGTGAGCGGGATGTTGAAAGTCGAGTAGACAATTATGAGCGCCAGCGGCGTGTCGAGCAGGCCAAGCGACTGGAAGATGATGTAGTAGGGAACTACGACCGCGATGGGCGGAAACATGCGCATCGACAGGATCCAGAACGCGACATCGTTGATCCATTTGCTCTTGATGCGCGAGATCGCATAGGCGGCGAGCGTCCCAACCGTCAGGCTGAACGCGGTCGAACCAAGCGCCACGATCAGGCTGTTCAGGATTTGCAGGTGAAACGGCCGCATCGTGAAGAGGTCATAGTAGTTGTCGAGCGTCGGCGTGAAGATAAAGGCTGGCGGTCTGGAGAACATAAGCGCCGCCGGCTTCAGCGAGGACACCAGGATCAGATAGATCGGCGTCATGAAGATAATGAGCACGGCGCTGAGCAGCAGGTAGACGAGAAACTTTTCGCGAACACTCGATGTCATGGCGATTTCCCTCCTACCGAGCCTGGGTGGCCTGGCTGCGCTGCATCGACTTGAAAAAGAAAGTGATCAGTACGGTTATGATGATGAGCGACACGAAAGACGCGGCGGCCCCGACGCCCATGCGCCAGAAGGTGAAACTCTGCCGATAGATGTAGAGCGACATGACTTCGGTCGCGTCGCCCGGCCCACCTTTTGTCAGCACGTAGATGATGTCGTAAATTTTGAAGGCGTCGATGGCACGCAGGAATAGCAAGCTTATAAGAACCGGCTTGAGCTGCGGTAATGTCACGTAGCGGAACACATCCCAACGCGAATTGCCGTCTATGCGCGCGGCCTCATAAGGTTCCGGCGAAAGGCTCTGCAACGCGGCAGCGGTTCCCATCATGATGAAGGGCGTCCACTGCCAGATATCGGCTATCGCTATAGCGGTGAGCGCCCAGCGGGTGCTCGTAATCCAAGGTATGGGACCCAGGCCAACAAGACCGATGAAATAGTTGAGATAGCCAAGCTCGGGAAAATAGAGGAAGAGCCAGACCAACCCAACGATGACCGGCGAAATCATCATCGGAATAAGCAGCAGCGTCCTCACCAACGCCATGCCGGGCAACTTCTGGGTCACGAGCAGGGCAATCCCCACTCCAAGCACAAGCTGTACGGAAAGCGTCATCGCCATCAGCTTGAACGTCGTGAGCAGCGCATGGAAGAAAGCCTGTGAGCTCAGGATCTCGATATAGTTGGTAAGTCCGACGAAAATTCGCGGGATGAAGGGCTTGGAGAGGTCGTAGTTCCGAAAGCTCAGCCACAACGCGTAGACCATCGGGTAGATGGTCGTGACGAACAGAATGAGGACAGCTGGTAAAAGAAATATCAGCGCGATCCTTTTGTTACGGCTGGCAGTGTGGCTCATACGGTTCTTCCTTCCCTCCTCCCATTTGAAGGAACCCGCCCTGACCGCGAAAGGTCGGGGCGGGTAGACCAGAATTACTTCGCAAGAACCTCGGCCGGTACGTCCTGAATCCAGCGCAGACGCTGTTCCAGCGGGAAGATCGAGAGCCGCGAATTGACGGCATTGCATGCGTTGGTGAGCGCCTCCAGAGCAGTTGGCGTTTCACCTGCCATGTACTTGCTCAGCTCCACGCCAAAGTTTTCTTCCATATCCTGGTAGAAGGGATGGAAGATGCGGCGGCGAGCATTGACCTGACTGTCGAGAAGCACCTTGTAGTAGGGATACTTTTTCTGCAGCGCAGGGTCAGACAGGATCGACTTGCGGAACTGGCTGACCCCATTTCCCTCGTCCGCGAACCGCCTCATCAACTTTTCGCTGGTTGCCCACTTGATGAACTCCCATGCGGCATCCTTTTCCTTGTCGGAGGACTTGGCGTTAATGGCGAAGCCAAGTGTGCCGGTATAGGTCGGCTGGGGACCCGCTTCAGATACGGGGCTTTCTGCAAAGCCCGCCTTGCCGATTGTAGCAAGCGTCGCTTCCTTGGGGTTCGTCAGGCGCACCGAACGCACGCTCCAATAGGCCGCCTCGGCAGCTTCGCCTCGCTCCATGAAGCCCGACTGAATGTCCCACATCAGACCGAGGTAGTCCGGCGGATTGAACGGAATGAGGGACTTCATGTATTCCGCGGCCTTGACATGCGCGTCACTCGTCATAGCGCACAGCCCAGTCTTTGGATCCCAGTAGTCACCGCCGAACGAGCGCATGAACGGAAAGTAGTCGTGAGTTATGGCACCCTGGACACGACTATAAGATTGGCTCGCACCATAGAGATCGAAATCGAGCGGCTTACCCCCGGCAAGCTCACCTTTCTTGCGTGTGAAGAATTCCGCAATATCGTGATATTGAGCCCATGTCTTGGCAGGAGCCAGATCATAGCCGTACTTCTTCTTGAAGTTGGCCTGCTCGTCAGCGTTTTCGAGCAAATCCGCTCGATATTGCTGCATCCAGGTCATACCTGAAGCGGGGAAAGCGAGAAGCTTACCCTGCCAGGTGTTTTCCTGCAGTTGGACTGGAATGATGTCATCCAGCCCGATCTCCTTGGCATCACGCTTGGCGCGGGCGGTCATATCCTCCAACGCCCCTGCTTCACCCAAAAGACCGACCCACGGGCTGTCGACCCAAAGCAGTTGATATGTCGGGCTGCTCGAACTCGCCTCGACGACAATCTTGTCGATAAGGCCGGGATACGGGAGTTGATCGATATGGACTTTTATTCCCGTCTGCGTCTCGAATTCGCCGACGATTGGCGCGACACGGGTGACAGACGTATCCCCTATGCCGAGCATTTTCAGCTCGACCCCGGCGAAAGGTTTGTCATCAGCAAGGGCGCTTCCGCCTAGAAGCGTCGCCATGCTGGCTGCCCAGACCATTGTTTTCAATTGCATCATTAGCTTGATCCTCCATTGGCTTGCGTTGCAGAAAAATCTTGCTGATACGATTAAGCGTCGATCGAGAAATGGGGCTCCCTAGCGCAAGCATCGAGAGAGAAAGCCCCTCTCCTAATCTTCAGCTATCGCTGATCGGAGACCACATTTTCGGACCGCCGCGCTCCTCGTACCCCATCGGGCCGGTCGTGCTCACCAGTTCAAGAAACTGGCCCCAAGGCGTCCGCAGGTAGACCCATGTCAGTCCCTCCATGGGACCCGATGAAATCAATGTCGGTCCGTCCAGGACGTCGACACCCGCGGCACGTAAACGGTCGGCCGCAGCGACCGCGTCGTCGACGGCAAGAGCGAGATGAAACGCCCCGACCTCGCTGTTGCGTTTGATTTTGCCGGGTTCGGGTTCGCCGCTGTACTCAAAGAGTTCAAGGTTGCCGCCATTCCCGCACCGAATGACCCGTTGGTCCTTGATGCGGCAGCCGGCGGGCACGCCCAACCGTCGGGCCATGAAGGTATCGTCGACATCAACACTGCCGCACTCCATGACCGTCACCGCACCGAACATCGTCTGAAAGAAACGCACTGCCTCTTCCATATTGGGCACTGTCAGACCGATATGCTGGATGCCGTGAACCTTGATCATCGCTCCTCCCTTCGTCTGCCATGCTTATTCGATTAAGCTATCTGAGGCAGCTCGTTTGTAACTAATTAGTTATTTCATAGCGCTGTGCGCCTGTCAACGGACAAGACACGATAGCAGGCTCTCTTAAGCTTCGGCGAAGCGTGGTCCGTCGTTGCGTTCCCAATCGAGATTGTCGGAGCAAGCGCCGGCTTACCGGCTTCATTATGGTCGGCGCGTTGGTGTTGGAGGAATTGATCAACGGCATGATGGAAGAGTCGCAGACACGCAATCCCTCCAGCCCATGCACCTTCAGGTCGGTACCCACCACCGCCATCGCGTCAGGCCCCATCTTGCAAGAGCCAACAGGGTGGTGGTCCGTCTTTGCCATGCGGCACGCATAGTCGAGAAGCGCCTTCGGATCCTCTGCAACCGCGGCGCCCGGCAGCGCTTCGCGCCTAGTGAACGGCTTCAACGCCGGCTGCGACATGATCTCGCGCACCATCTCAAGACCGCGTAGGGGCATCTCACGGTCATACGGCTGACCCAGTAGTTCGGGTCGATAAGCGGCACGACCCCAGGATCGGCGCTTTTCAGCCGAACACTTCCCCTGGAGCGTGGGCGCATGAACGCCGTGTTTAGTGTCGCGCCCGGGTTATCAAGACAGGCAATCCCCTTCTCGATCCCCGAGCGCTGCCCGAAATGAAACTGCATGTAGGGCGAACGCGCGTCTGAATCCGCGTACCAGAAAACCGTCAGTCTCAAACAGCGAGGGACACGACCGGTCCACTTGAAAAGCAGGTATTGTAGCCCTGCCATGAGCGTTGGCTGCGGCCGCTGCACGCTGTCATAGGAATAGTGGCCAGCGCATTCACAAAGCACGCGAGATGTCGACATGATCTGGAAGTTAGCTCCCACTCCTGGCAGATCATGTGTTGCATCGATGCCAAGGGCCTAGATATCGTCGGCCGTCCCGATGCCCGACAGCAGAAAGAGACGCGTTGAACCGATTGCGCCTGAGATTGCTCAAGACCTCTCGCGCACATTCAATGCGCGCGACCTTGTCCTCCTGCGCAACATAGACACCGCGAGCCCGCCCCACCTCAACCGCAACGCGGATCGCCTATGCCCCGGTCTGAAAGCACTAAGCGTCTGGCGCTGAAATGTGCATATATTGTGCGTAAGGGTGTCGCATATGGGATGTCGGAGATTTGTCATGACCCACGCACAGCTCGCACATTCCACGATGGTCTCAGGCCTTGTCGATAGCCTTCAGGAGCCGCGCACGCCTTATATCTCGCCGAAGCGTCTGTCGCAGGCGCTTGGCGTAAAGGTGGCCAACCTGGCGCAGCCTACGGGGGTTCACCGCAACACCCTTCGCAATCCCTCGTCGGAGCGACTGCCGGGGCCGGATGCGCGAGATGGTCAAGGTAATTTCGGCCGCGACGGAACTCACAGGCGACGTCAAAAAGGCGATCTTTTGGTACCGCAATGAACCAATTGCCGCACCTCGGCCTCATCGTGCTGGCGGCGTTCCAGTCGAGCTACAAGAGCCAGACGGGCGTCGATGCCCCGACCCGTCGCGCAATGAGGGGAATTCGCCGCCGCGCGAGAAAGGCTGGCATGAACGAAGGACAGTATTTCGACGAGTGGATCGAGTGGAAAAGACAAAGAACAAAGCAAATATGCGTTGATTGTTCGGGTCTAGCCGCGCATTATCGCGCTGGGTGGGGACATGACGAAATTTCCGAATTCTACTGAATCCGAATGTGTGGTGGTGATACCGCCACAGTTCGAGAAATACGCCGATGCCGCGATGCTTCGGCTGCAGGCGCTCTACCCCAACTGCCGTCTTGCGTGGAAGGGCGGCACGATATCAATAGGCTCATCAAGCGGTATTGCCGAAGACCAGCTTCGAAAAGATATTTTGTATGCCGTCTACCGCGAGAAAATATACGCGGAAACCTTGTTCACGCGTGAGGCACTTGTCGCCGCGGTGACAAGCCGATGAACGTATGGCCATTGAAGTTCCGCGAGATGCCGGACGGTTCGGTCCTGTTCTCCGATGACGCAGGCGAGTTCTTCAAGTCCAGCCACGGCTTCCTGGATCGGTACGCCACCGACAACCTGTCCCCCGCCGATGAGACGTTCCTGAGGGAGGGAAATCACGGCTTCGACAAGGAGTTCGACCTTCACTGGACATCGTTCGCCTACAGGTGGGCGCGGCGCCAGTCGAGGCCGACGAGAATGAACTACGTCATCCTCGTGCCGACGCTCCGCTGCAACCTTGCCTGCGGCTATTGCCAGGTTTCCCGAGCTCCCGAAAAGGCCCTCGGGTTCGACTGGTCGCCCGAAACCCTCGCTGGTGTCCTCTCGTTTCTCGATAGTCTGGAAGGTCCCGACATCAAGATCGAATTCCAGGGTGGCGAGCCCATGCTGCGGGTCGACATGCTGGAAGCCGTCCGCGACTTCTGCCGGGAAAAGTTTTCCCAATCCCAGTTCGTCGTCTGCACGAACCTGCAGCGACTGGATCCGCGCGCATGGGCGTTCCTCGATGCCGACGACACCTTCATCAGCACCTCCCTTGACGGAGACCGGGCCACCCATGAGCGCCAGCGCACCCATGGAAGCGAAGTCACCGACGCCTTCTTTGGAAATCTCGAGGCGGCCGTTTCCCGCTATCCGAAGGGCAAGATCTCGGCATTGCCGACGGTGGACGTCGCCAACCCACCGGACTTCGAGGCGCTGCTGGACAACTACGAACGCTGCGGAGTCCGGTCCGTCTACCTTCGCCCGATAAACCACCAAGGACTCGCGCGAAAGATTCAGCAGGGCGACAATGTCCTTGCGCGTTGGAACCGCCTTCATTGCGAATTCATCGACCTGCTGATCGCTCGCAACCATCGCACTGGGGGCTTCATGGAGGAATACTACTTCAGCCAGTGCCTGAAGCGTGTGCTCCACTTCGATGCCAACAACCACGTCGACATACGTAACCCGAACTTCTTCGCCTCCGACTACGCCGTGATAGACCACGACGGCCGCTTCTACCCGACCGACGAGGCCCGGATGCTGTCCAGGATCGGCCGTATTGATCTTAGCATTGGCGATGTCGGGACGGGGATCGACCGGGCAAAGGTAGACGTTCTCAATTCGGGCGCACTCAACCACTTCGATCCGGATTGCATCCATTGCGCCTATCAGCCGTTCTGCGGCACTGACGTGATCGACGATATCTCCCGGTATGGCCGGATCGACGTTCCGCGGCCTGACACATGGTTCTGCGGTCGGCACTTGTCGCTCTTCGACAAGGTCTTTGAGGTCCTCTACCGAAACGACGAGCCGACACGCGCCTCGCTGGCCGCCTGGCTCGGCGTTGCCGGCTGGACCGGCGACATGGCCCCGGTGCACCCATGATACCCCTGCGCATCAAGGTGGAAGCAAACGCTGACCAGCCTTTCGTGGTACGGCTTCGCTCGGTTGAGCTCGCGGTCTGCGAGCAAAAGACGGAACAACTGAATCCTTTCGACGCCGCGCTGGAGCGCGTCGGCCCGGAAGGGGCTGATTACGTCGGCGAGGCCGGTCCGATACGAATCCTTGGCATCGATCCCTCCAAAGTCGATGGAGACGTGTTGTTGGTGAACCCTCGGCGTGGAACTGCGGATCGCCTTATCCGTAGTACGTCTCAACACAACACCTTCTTGGTCACGGAGCGGTGCGACCAGGTTTGCCTGATGTGCTCCCAGCCGCCCAAGAAGCACCACGTCGACCTATTCCCGTATTTCGAAACCGCGGCGTTGCTTGCGCCGGAAGGCGCGACGATCGGGATCTCCGGCGGGGAGCCGACGCTTTTCAAAACTCAGCTGTTCCGATTTCTAGAGAGGGTGCTTTGGGCGCGCCCGGACCTTTCCTTCCACGTCCTGACCAATGGCCAGCATTTCGATCTGGATGATCGGGAGGCGATGAGTCGTATCGATCGGGGAAGGGTGTTCTGGGGGATCCCTCTTTATTCCTGCGATCCCGCTGTTCATGACGAGATCGTCGGGAAGGCCGGCGCGCACGCGCAACTGCTGGAGAACCTGGCGCTCATGTGCCGCCTGGGTGCCCAGGTAGAGCTCCGCACCGTGCTGATGCGTCCGAATGCGGATGGGCTGCCTCAACTGGCAAGGTTCATCGTCTCCACTCTGCCGTTCATCCGGACATGGGCAGTCATGCAGATGGAGAACATCGGCTTCGGCCGAATGAACTGGAAGACGCTATTCTACGACAGTTCGGAAGGCTTCGATGTCGTCAGCCGTTCCATCGATCTCGTGCGGAGCCGGGGAATAGATGCCTGGCTCTACAATTTCCCGCTCTGCACGGTACCGGAGCCATACCGCCATTTGGCGCCGGCTACGATCTCCGACTGGAAGCGTGCCTACCGAGAGGAGTGCGACGGATGCTCGTTGAAGGCTCGGTGCGGGGGATTTTTCGAGTGGCATCCAGCTAACCACGGATACAGCAATTTGGGGGCTATCCAATGAAGAAGCGGCTTTTCGCGATACCGTCGCTGCTCGCGGCGGGATTCTTGCCAGCCAATGCACAAGCGCTGCCAACCAAGCCAACGTTGGACGGCGACCTTGGAAGGACGAAATCTCTCTTCGATATCTTCAAGCTCGACCACCTGTACACGCTGGCCGGACATCGGAGCCACAGCAGCCATAGTTCACATTCGAGCCATCGGTCGTCGACGGGCGGCTATTCCTACACCCCGCCGGTACCAAGCGAACAGGCCCCGGTGTATAGCGCGCCGTCAACACCCGCACCGACCTACCAGGCGCCCGCTATCGCGCCAGCGCCGGCACCGCTGAAGACACTTCCAGGCAATGCCTACAAATTCAAGGAGATCGTCCAGGAGGTCCAGTTCGCCTTGCTCGCGTTCGGCTACTACAGCGGCGAGATAGACGGCGAGATGAATCCGGAGCTGAGGGCCGGGCTACTGCGCATGCAGGCAGACTACTCTTTGAAGGTAACCGGCACGATTACGCCCGAGACGCTGACTGCGTTAAGGATAGAGGCCAGATAAGGGGCTCCTACCACGCTGGGCGCAATAGAACGTAGGAAAGCGTGAACCCACACTGCTTCTGTTCCATCTCGATCTGCTTCGTAATGCGTGCGTACCCCCCCACTAACGGACACCCGACGGCGTCGAGACACCCTAGATTGAAGAGGTCTTGTACAGCAATCCCAAAACCAACTCAGAGGCTATACTCGGCCTGCCCTGACGGTGGCCGTTTGCGGATGACATCGGCTAGGTTCTCGATGTGATCTTCAATTGACCCGATCCCGACATCGTGCCCTCCCCCAGTTTATGGAATTTGCGGCCGATCGTGTCCAGCCGATAGATGGGTAACGTCGGCGCAACGGCCTCAATTCACATGAACCGACCGGCCTTGGAGAGACATGAGAAAAGCCAGAAAATGGCTGCGCCTTCGTCCCACGGGATGCCGGCGCCCGAATTCTAGTTGCATCTGCCCTTGAAGTATACGACAGAGGCTCTGGCGAGATTCTCTTTGACGAGAAGAATAGCTGTAAGGCTTCGCGCCTAGTTGATTGACAAACACGGCGAAGATGACTCTTGTCCATTAAATCCATCGGGGATAGAGATTGGCAATCACGATCAAGCAGGTGCGCGAAGCCTTTCAGCTCCTTTATGAGAGTATCCACGATCGCGAGTTTAGAAAGACGCTCGACCTGAATAACTGGAGCGAGAAGGAGGTGCTCCCGCTGGTCCGCACTTTTCTGCTTGGCTATTTCGGTCATTGCTACCCTGAGGTTTCAGTCCGCTTGCAGAGCTCGGTATCCGGCTGGGGACGCGTCGACTTTCAGATCGGCGGCGTAGCGGTCGAGTTCGCCGTCCGCCGGCCGGGTGACCGGAAGGGACCCATATCATCTAAGGTTAACACGACCGAGATGATCAAGCTGATGATGTACCAAGGCGCTGGTCTCTTGGTGCTGTTCGACTTCTCGGCGAATCCTTTCGGCGAAGAAGACATAGAACGCTTTCGCGACTATCCCTCGCTCGGCCGGGGCAACTTTCGACGGACAGCGTTCAATGTTGCTTACTACTATGTCGAGAGCGCCAGACGCCGCGATTATCGTTGCATTTCCAGAAATATCCGCGTGCGAAATGGCGCCGCATAATCAACTCTCGATTCAGGCTCTGTCCCGACGACCGACGACCCAGCGTGAACGACGCCAGTGGGCGTTTGCGTCCCCGGAGCATATGGCACATCCCCTGTGTTCAAGCGATCCAGACGACCTGAAGACCTGAAGCGCCGCGGCTGCATTGAAGATCAGGCGCGGTCTTAAACCCAGGATTCGATCCAGTTCCGATGATCTCGAAGTGGTGCGTCAGACGGTCGAGCAGCGCAACTGTCATCTCGACGTCGCCGAAACTGCTCACCATTCTCTACAGGTGACGCCCCCGATTCCAGATGTTCAGAGAATATCGGCTGTTGGCACTGTAGGAGATCAAGCAAGTCGGGGTTGCTACAACTCTGCGGCATCCTTTCCATCTCCAAAAGGAATTACAATGGCGGACGCCTCTGTCAGCGCAACCAGCTTCACGCCGTTCAGCGGCCGTATCGTCGAGCGGTTGCCGGGTCCAGGATGAGACGGACTTCATCCTGATGGCCGTCCTCAAGGCCACGGTCATCCAACGCTATAGATTATTTAGTGGGACTTTCGGGATGAGGCCGACGCCGCTGCCAGAAAGCTGTGTCCCAACGCGCGGCTGCGGCATAGTGGGCAGCAAGCGCGGGGGCGTAGTCGGCAAAGCTCTGCGCGGCGATCATCGCGTAGCGCGTCCTTGCGAGTTCGTCGCGTCCGTCGACCATGTCCGACGCGGCATAGGCGGCGAGGATACCTGAGCGCAGCGCGTGCACGATCCCGCGCGACGACAACGGATCAGCGGCGAACAAGCTGTCACCCGTCGCCACCCAGCGCTCACCCGCGGCTGGATCCACCGTGGCCGTTCCCGCCGATTTCACCAGCGTTGCGGTTTCACGCGCACCAGGAGGCAGCAGCGGTGCGATCAGCCTTGTTTCCGCCAGTGCGCGATACCAGGATTCTGCGTCGCGCAGATCGTGACCGAGGTCAGGATCGGTCAGGCATGCCACCACCCGGCGTTGGTCGGGCAAGTCGGCGCTGTACCACCAGCCTTCGGGGCACGCCTCGATGACCATTCGACAATCGCCCGGCGCGCGGTCGAAAAAGCGGGTATATGCGGCGAGGTGACCGTGCACCCGGAGCTTCGCGCCGAAGGATCGCGCCAGCCTCCAGCTTCGGCCGGTCGCCCAGATCACGGCGTCGGCGACGATCTCTGCATCGGCGAGCTCGAGACGCCAGCCTTGGCCGTCACGCACCGCCGAACGCACGGCGCAGCCAAGCCGAACCTCGACGCCTGTTGTGGCTGCCGCCTCTACTAGCAGTTGGTCGAACCGAGCCCGGTCGAGCTGCCAGCCGGAACCTTGGGCGGAGAAGATGCTAGGACGCTCGCTGAGCGCGTCGTCGGCCCAGGCTGAAACGACAGCGCGGTTGTCGACGAAAGTGGCAGCAAGGAACGGTTCCCAGGCCCCGAGCTGTCGCAGCAGCCCTTGCGCCACTGCCGGCAGCACCTCGCCTGGCTTGGCCCGGTCGTGCCGCCCAGCCTCGATCAGCACCACGCGCCGTCCAGGCGCGTGACGGCGCAATGTCAGTGCGGCCGCGGTGCCCGCCGGCCCGCCACCGATGACGACGAATTCAGCCTGCTCTGACGGCATAGAAGGACGCCACCACCCCTGCCGGGTTGGTGCTGCCGCCGTCGCCCGAATGCGGGATCGTGCGCACCACAGAGCCGACGATCGCCGGCACTTCCAGCCGGTCGGTGCTGTTGGGCCACACCGGCACGAGCCAGCCTATATAGTCGTAGATCCACTCCTCGCCGCCGACCACGCCCTTGCCCTGGAAACGGACCTGCATCGGCGAGCCGTAACCAAAACTGCCGCGCAGATCGAGCGACCATCCTGGGCCGCCGATCGTTCCCGAGAGTTCAGTCTCCGATTGCTCCACGATTGTTAGCGTGCCCTCGCCGAACAGGAGGTCGTTGGCCGCCTTGCTGATATCGGGATCGTTGAGAAAGCTGCGATAGGTCCAGTTGCCGACAAACGGATTGGTCACGGTCATTCTCCCGAATCTTCGACGCAAATGTATTTTGTCTGGGGTGAAGGCTGATCGAGCCCGCCCGCCGGATTGCGGACGATGAAGCCGAGCTTCGACCATTCGGTCACCATCTTGAGGTCGCCGGCAAGCGTCTGCGGAATGCCGCGCGCCCAGTTGCGGAACTGGAAGTCGGTACCGACCGGGTAGTAGACCTGCATCGGCCGATGCGCCGGCCACCACAAGGTCTCCCAGACACGCCGCTCGCGCTCCATCAGCGTGTTGCCGACGCTGTCGGGATAAAGGACGTTCCACTCCTCGTAGGTGACGTCGATCGTCTGCGTGGAGCATTCGTTGAAATCGGCCTGCCACGGCAGCCCGCTGAGCTTGGTAAGATCGCCAGGCTGCAGCCCAATGTCGAAGTCGCTTCCCAGCGACAGCGGATCGGAGGCATAGGCGATATAGCCTTCCTCGCTGACGCCCGCTCCCCATCGGTTGGCGTTCTCCTGCGCCGCCGTCAGCGCAAAGCTGTACCATTCCGGATCGGCTTTGATCCGGTAAGGTCCTCGCCAGATCGCCGCGTTGCGGATGATCCAAGTCACTTCACCGCCCGGACAGAAGGCGCCGCCGAGCCCGTTCGACAGCACACCCTGGTCGAGACCGCGTCCGCCCGGCACGTTCCAGTCCTTGTAGGGCTGCCACGGATCGATCGCGGGGGCAAAGCCCGCATCGACCTCGTCTATGAAGATACCGGCAGCCCACTGCCGCAGCAGGAACAATTGCGTGTCGGTCAGCCGCAGGAACTTGCTCACCGTCTTGTTGGTGATCGGATTGTCGCCCGCCAGCAGCGGCATAAGCGGCAGGTGATAGGTGCGTGTCGCCGGATTGGCGTCGAGACGGAACAGGTTCTCTTCGCCAGGCTTCCTCAGCAGATCGAACAGATACTGCCGCGCGGAGCGGCCGGGATCGGTCGTGGCGTCCTTGGCCGCGGCAGTGAGCGCACGGTCAAGCAACTGGCCGGAGCGATATTCGAACGCCAGCCGGCGCAACGCGGCCCCGATCGGCTCGTCCGGATCGGTGGTCCGGTCCGGTTCGCCGGGTTCCTGCCGCGACGAGGCCCGGGCGAGCGTCAGCATCCGCTTGCGCGGTGGTGCGGCGGCCGCGGCGATGCGCTCGATCACGCCGGCGACCACGGCGTCGAAGGCGCTGCACGCCTCGGCATAGGCCGGCTCGGCCACCGTGTCGTTGTCGGCGAACATTTTTTTCCAGCGCGCGGCATAGCTGCGCGGCGCCTCACCATCGTCAGGCGGGCAGACCGCGGCGCTGAAAGTCGCCGCTGCCGCCCTCAGCGTGGCGGCGGCATCGCCAACCACGGCATCGTCCGCCGCGCCCGGCGCCTGCGTTGCATCGAGCAGCATCAGGCTCGGTTCCACCGCAGCCTCGAGCAGCCGCCCGCCGACATGATCGTCTTTCGCGCGACCTTCCTTTTGCGCCAGCGCACGCGGCGCGATCCGCGGCGGGATGCACAAGCGATAGGGGTCGAACGTACCCCGGCTCGACTGGTTGTGCGGGAAGTTCGATTGCTGGAGGATGTTGGTGAAATAGGAGAATTCGTCGGCGCGGAAAATGATCGGCCAGATGTCGCGCCAGAACCACGGCCGGTAGGCCGGATTCCACTCCACGGGACCTGCTTTCCAATGCAACAGGGCGACCGTATCGTTGGGATCGATCTTCCGCGGCGCGTCGAAGGTTCCTGATGTTCCAAACATGTCGGTGCGATAGGCGAATTCGCGGATCGACATGTCCTCGACCACATCTTCCAGCGTGATCATGTCGAGCACTTCCGGCGCGTAGCGCGGATACCCGACCAGCACCCAGGCAGGATATTCGACATCGATGTAGCGCAGCGCTTGGACGCGCTCCTCCATCATCACCAGCCGCGCCATCACCGGCCCGTCGGATATGTCGTCGAACCACCCGTCGCTGTTGGCGTAGGTCTCGATGCGCGGATGGCCAAACCCGTTGAGGAACGAGCCGCTGTTGCCGTGTCCGCCAAGCAGCAGCAGCCGCCCGCTGTCGTCGGTCATCAATTCGCCCAGCGTGTCGATGTCGTTTGGCACCATCCCGGTCGGCGGGAAGGTGACGGCATAGGCCGGGTTGGTGTCTCGCCCGAAGCTCGCCCTGCGGCGCGACGTGCAGTCGACCGCTTGCGGGCCGGCGTCGATGATCAAATTCTGCCGTTCGACCGGATCGGTGATGCCGGCGTTGCGCAACGGCGCATCGGCGGCATAGCCCGCCTCGCCGCGCAGCCCGTCGAAGGTGAACCATGCCGCCTTCTTGTTGGCGAGCTGAACGCGCCACTGGATGTCGACCAGCTTGCCGCGGTTGCCGCCACCCTCGACATGGTCGCCGATCTTCAGCGGACTGCCCAGTGGATTGGCGGCGTCATAGACGAAGATCTGGAAACGCGCGGCCTGGCGCTTGATGCGGCCCTTGCTGTCCTTGAAGTGCTTGATCGGCGCATCGCCTTTCGCGGCATTGCCGTTGGCGTCGCATTCGATCGGCAACTGCGCCGGCTTTTCCGGCGAGATGCAGAAACCCTCGGGGCTGTCGCCGAGCCGCGCGATGCCGACGGCCGGGTGGATGCGATAGACTGTTGGGTCGGCCATTTGATTTCCCCTCGGTGCCTGCGCCGGCCGTGTCTTGTGTTTTCAATCGAGAAAGTTGAGCGAGACCCCGTCGAGCCGCAGCAACTCGCGGTCCTCCTCATAGGAGGCGCCGATCACGACCAGGCTTACTGTCAGGCTGGTGGCGCCGGCCGCGATCAGCCGGCGTGCGGCGCGCGTCACATCGATGCGGTGGTTGCGCGGCGTGTTCATGCTGCGCTCGCGTAGATCGAACTTGCGGTTCTCCGCTGGTGGAATCTCGCAATGCCCGGGCCCGCCAAAGCATTCGCCATGGCCGAAGATCGCGGCGTAACCGGCATAGCCCGGCAGGTTGAGCGGCGTGCTGGCGTCGGCATCCGGCGTGTTGAGAAACGCGCGGATAAAGCAGGAGCGCGGCAATTGCGGCACGCGGTGCAGCCGCACTTCCGCCGACCGGAAGCTCTTGGTCGCTTCGGGCACCGCGATCGGCGCCGAGACGAAGCGTCCGACCGGACTGGTCAGCCCGACCGGCATGAGGCATCCGCCACGCACATACTCATAGCCGAAGCGGTTCATGTCGAGCGTATCGCGCACCGCATAGCTCCACGGCGTCAGCGCGGAATCGAGATCGGCGGGCAGGCCGTCGGGATGGTCCTGCTGCCAGCGCCACCAGAGCCGGTCGATATTGGCGTGCACCGGCCAGAAGATCGGATCGTAGGACGCGGTCAGGTTCGAGAACATGTCGCCGAACTGCGGCTCGGAGTAGAGGTCGTCGCGCTGGTGGAACTTGCGTCCGGCAACGCGTACCGCGCTGTTGCGATCGGCGGGCGCGCTGGTCTTGAACGCGGGGTTCATACCCCCGGTCCAGATGTGCATCGTGTTGTGCGGATTCTGGTCCAGGAAGCCGAAGCTGTCGACATAAAGGCTGCCGCCGCCAAAGTCGCGGAAGGTGCGCAGGCTGAGGATCTCGTCGATGTCCTCCTGTGCCGGATAATGATAGTGGATGACGGTGTTGATCGTGCCTTTGCCGAACTGGCTGGAATAGCGCAGCGGATACCATAGCGAATTGGCCTCGAGCAGCGCGTCGATCAGCCGCTTGCGATTCTCCCCCTCCACATAGTCCTTGCCGCAGACGCCGCTGACCGCGTCATAGGCCTGCGTTGGATTGGCCCAGAGCTTGCCCACCAGCGTGCCGATCTCGGCCGGGAAACCGTGATCGCGCAGGAAGCGCACAGAGGCCTCCGTGAGGAAACCCTTGAACGCATCGGGCAGGATTGCGCCGCTTGCCGGATCCTCCGGCTTGTAGCGCGGAGCGGGGAAATCCCACCACGGCATGGTCACATCAGGGCAGAAATCCTGCAAAGCCTGTTCGAATTCATAAAGATACACGCGATGCCACGGCAGGAAACGCTCCCAGCCATGTTGACAGTGGTTCTGGTGGATCAAGGCCAGATTGTTGTAGCTGCGTTTGTCGCCGACCCATTTGTTGAGCTTGTAGAGCTCGCGAAAAGCATAGCGCAGCCGCTCCTTCTGCGCGTCGTCCAGCACATCGACATCCATTCGCTGCCGCAGCTCGCCCTTGGCGTAGCGCCATGCCGCCGGATCGGACGCCGCGCCGAAGACGGGGCCGGCAATCCCCTTCACCTCGATGCGCGCCTCGGTCGTTACGCTCACCTCGCTGGCGAGTGCAATCGATCCGATCAACGCGCCCGGGCAGCCTTCTTCGATCCACGTCTCGATCCGGTCGATGTCGTCATCGGCGACCGCCGTGCCGCCCCAGGGCAGGCGGGGGAACTGCTTACCGTCGAATGGCGGCAGTCCGCGCAGGCCGCGGATCAGCGCCGAGCGCGCCCCGCGCCCCTTGGCGTCGCTCGTGCCGCAGCAGGTGGTCGAGAGCGGCGCGACCCGCGGCATCCCGTGCAACTGCAGCGCCAGGAATTCCGGCAGCGTCAGTCCGGTCAGGTTGCCGGGTCCCGTGGTGCCGCCCGCGGCAGTGAGGATCGCCTCTACGTCGCTCCAGGTGAACGGCTGGGCAGGCATTGGCTGCGCCTTATTTGTGGACATCGTGGCCGTCCATCTGCATCAGCATCGCGCCGCCCTGGGCGGTGTCGCCCACCTGGTCGGGCAGCACCACGGCAACGTTCTGCATCATGCCCTGGTCCTCATGGTCGAGGATATGGCAGTGCAGCACGTATTCGCCGATGTAGCGCTCGTAGCGGGTGCGGACCTTGATCGTGTAGATGCCGGAGAAGCCGGCAGGCAAGGATTGCGGGATCAGGCTCTTGATCCACAGCGTATCCTTCCACACGCCCTTGAGCCCGGCATATTGCGGATCGTAGGGCTCACCGCCGGCATCGTCTATCGCGCCCGGCGCGCTGACGTCCTTGCCGTTGGGATCGATGATCGAGACGATCTGGAACGGATTGACGTGGATGTGGAACGGATGGCTGACGAAGTGCGACTGCAGCGTCCATTCCTGCGCCTTGCCCAGCGGCAGCGAGCGGTCGATGCGAGTCGGGTCGTAGGGCCTAGCGTCGGCCGTGTTGAGCGTGTTGCCGACCTCGAACTTGGTGTCCGGTCCGGTCGTGTCGATGAAGAAGGTCAGCTCCTGCGTGCCGTTGCCCTTCACCTCGTCGTCGCTAATGTCGGGATGCGGGGTGAAGCTGGTGAATTTCGTTCCGGCCTTGAGTTCGGCCACCACAGTCGCTCTGACGTCGGCGGGCATGTTGGTTTCGGCCAGGGCAACCAGCTTGCGGTTGATGTAGGTTTCCACATTGTCGACCGGCGTTCCCGGCGCGACGTCGACCAGTGCGAGCAGTTGCGGTCCGACATTGAGCCCGTTGACCACACCCGATTTGGGTGCCGAGGAGTCGATCACGCAGTAGTGTCCGGCTTCTGGAAAGACGACCAGCGCGTCAAAGCGATAGCCGGGCTGGAAGGTTGCAAGCTTGGTCGGCTGCGCCGCCGCCATCGTCAGCCCGTCGGCCGCAACCAGCGTATAGGGCACGGGCGTGGTGCTGCACGTATCCTTGATGAACGCCGCGTTGGTGTCGGCATTGAGCAGCGTTTTCACTCCGGGCTTGAGCTTACCGTCAAGCACCTTGAAAAATTGCAGGCTGATCGTGTCGCGCACGCCGGCATGGACCATGCGCCAGCGCTCGATCTGGCCCTGCGTTGCCTTCAAGGGGTCGTTGGGATTGAACACCTTGCCATTGAGCGAGGTATAGCGCCCCGATGCCGGCCAGGTGCCCGGCCCGAACTGGTCGTAGCCCTCGATGCCGCCGACGTCGCCCGGACCGCAGAAATAGTGGCCGTTGATGTCCTGCTTGATGGGGCCGAGCTCTCCGGGTTTCGCCGCCGTCGCGCGGCAGGCATACTGGATCTGCTGCATCACCAGCACCCGCTCGGGGATAGCCGAGGTCGGGATCAGCGTATCGATGTCGCCATGCGCGGCTGGCGTCGGCACGCGGTTGCCGCGAATGATCAGCGCACCGGCCATGCCGCTCGACACCTGCAGCGCAGTCGAGCCGTGGCGATGGGTGTGGTACCAGAACGTGCCGGAAGGATGATCGGACGGGATGTTGTATTCGTAAGTGAACCGCGTTTGCGGGTTGATCGACAGCAGCACATTGTCGCTGTTGCCCGATGGGCTTACCCACAGCCCATGGGTATGGAGATTGGTCCCGTTGAAGCAGTGCGGGATGTCGGGCATCTGGCCGCCCGGCATGCAGCCGGGGTCGCCGGGCTGCGGCCCTCCCGGCAACTGGTTGTCGAGGGTGACGCGCACCGTGTCGCCTGGAATTGCTTCGATCGTCGGCGAGACATAAGGAGCATTGGGATCAACGCCCTTGCCGGTGTAGCCACGCAGATGGACCTTGTCGTAGCCGCCCGTTGACGGGTTGTAGATCTGGTTGTCGATATAGTCGATTTTGAGATTGAGCAGGCGGTCGCCGCGCACCGGCAGCGTGTTGCCGGGCAGTGGCGCAGCGGGTGCGAGCTCCGTCAGGGCGGGCTTGGCAATCGGCGCGCGGTCATCCTGCAGCACTGGTGGATTGAGGATCTCGGCCGCTGCGGGCAGCACCGCGATTGGTCCCAGGCCGCTGCCGAAAACACACGCGAGAAATCGCGCACGCACCATCGATCCACCACGCAGCATGGGGTTCCCTCACATTGGCTATAGACTTCAATCTGTAAACATAGTGCACTCGATCAGGAAATATGTCTAGCTTCAAAGGTTGGAAAATCCACAATTTACTTCTACAAAAACTGTGCAAACGAATTTTAGAACTTTCTTATACACACTATTAAATCGTTTCGCTCTCATTCTATTTTAATCGGCTAAGATGCCGATCCGCGATCGACCAATACAGCCTCTCGATCTTCACCGAAAAGCAAAATTGCCAGCTGAGCGCAGCTGATAGCAAGCATAACCACTGCCAACAAACACGCTGGAGGGAGATCGTTCACGCTGCAGGTCGTTGCCTATCCCGATCGCCTGGTTGGTAAGCGCCTGCGCGCACAGAGAAGACCGACATGCCATCTCCACCCCTTCTACCCTTCTTAGTTCACCACCAGGCTGGACAGTTTCCGCCTCTGGCGCCGGCCACGCAGCGGCCCACTGCGCAACCGCGCCCACAGTCGCTTTCCGAAGTGCCCGGCAAGCCCCCACGTCTGCAAATATCGTCTCCGGCAGCATCGCAGCTCCGCCTTAACCTCGTCTGAGGTCCCCATGAGCATGATCATCGGCCGACTTCTCCTCAGTCCATGCGCCTTAGTGGAGGACTGCAAATGACCGTGCCAAAGGAGAAATCGTTCTCAAGCAATACGATAGCCCTAAGAGCGTTCTCTGATTGGGGTCATTTTGATCAAGATGCTCCTGCACTTTTTACTGGACCGTTCCGTAGGTCACTCGCTTCTCTTCGCGGTCAGCGCTTGGGCCGCCGCATGATGTTGGGGCGCGTCAGCAGTGAGCATCAGTAAGGCCTGGACGATGCTAGGCGACGTACGTGCAATAAATTGGTCGGAGCCGCCAGGATCGATCTTGCCCGTGAGAACCAGCAAGGCGAATGACATCGCCGATCTTGTCCAGGCGAATTTCTCTCGCGCCGCATGGTCCGCCAAACGAGACGAGGTCGACTGGGCAAGCACATCCTTTACATTCCTCTTGAAACCGTCATCGCCCTGACAACACAATCTGCAACGGTCGGGCCGCGGCGCGGCTGATGCGCAAGGTAGCAGTTCGGCAGATCGGGAGGAACGAATGAACCTTGAGGCTTTCAGCAGCCCAGTTTTCGTGAAGCGTGCAACGTACGTCGTGCAGGAGATTGCCAGCCTTGCTGACGCCATCGATTTCCTCAATGAATGGCCCGAAGATCGCAGAGACCTGATCCACGAAGCCGCCCTCAGGGCGTGCTATGACGCATATGATCGGCGAAAACCTGTGAGCGTAGCGCGCAACGCCTTTGTCGGCTTTGCGAAACGGGCCGCCATATTGGAAGATGCAACCTCCGCCATACAGTGGCTCGCTGCCTGCAAGTCGGGCACGGGGAAAGTGCAAGCGTAGGCATCGGCGACCCGCTCGATAAGAGCGAGCGAGAACATGGCTCGACCGGAAGTCCGGGGCGGCAGATTGCTGCAAGCCGTCGCCAATTCCTTGTGAAGCAAGGATGTCTTGAAGGGGCTGGCGATCCCCTGCCCTTTTCATGTTCGGCGCAGGCAATGCCGGTGGCTGCCGCGCTTCGAAAAAGAGTCTCGATTGCAGAAATTAAGCTGCGACCTTCTTGCGGGTCCGCTTCGCCGGCGTCGGCGTTTCCGGCTCTTTCGGCTTGCGGCCGAGCCCCATCGTCTTGGCCATTGCCGAGCGCGCTGCAGCGTAATTCGGCGCGACCATGGGATAATCTGACGACAGACCCCATTTGGCGCGATATTCGTCCGGGGTCAGCCCATAGTGGGTGGACAGATGGCGCTTTAGCGATTTGAATTTCTTCCCGTCCTCAAGGCAGATGATGTAGTCCGGTGTCACCGACTTCTTGACCGGGACTGCAGGCCTGAGAGCCTCCGGCTCTCCTGCGGAGACGCTGCCGGCCGTGCCTTTCAGCGCTGCGTGCACGTGGCCGATCAAGGCAGGAAGATCGCCCACCGGAACCGGATTGTTGGAGACATAGGCTGAGACCACATCGGCGGCGAGCTCGATGAGGATGTCGATGTTTTTGTCGGCTTCTTCTGTCATGAAAACTCTCCGGTAGCGTGAAACATAGTCGGTGAAGCATTGCTTCATTAGTGGTGGCTGCCGCTGAAAGCAAATAAAACCCCGGCGGGTCTATCGCCATGCTCGTCGGCACTAAGGCCTATAGTGCCACGTCGCGCCTTCGTGCACGTGTTGATCCAATGATGCTGACCGCCCTTGGACCGGAGGGAGCTTGGTTCTGATCTTCTGGTCCCTCCGTGTGAACTTTGCAAAACGAAAGAGCCGACGATCTTTCGCACCACCCGTGAAGCGTCGAGGTCGAGAAGTCCTCGCTTCATGTGATGTGATTGCCCTTTTCTCCATCGGCCTTCCCGCTATCGCGGGAAAGCCGACTAGTCGCGTTGCGATCTATCTCGGTTATCGCAAGTCCGTTTCCAAGCTCTAGACACCTTTGTTGGCGACCGTGCCGCAGTGCTTGGCGCATTTTAGGACGGCATACCTGCTGAGACGACGTGCAGCCGCACGGTCTTGAGCTTTTTCCGATTCATCCGTAACCTGGGCTTGCATCGCCCAGAAGGGCTTACCCCCCTCGAGCGGACGCTTGCGCATGGATCGGGATGTCGTCTTGGGGACGATGTTCTCCCTCCCTTGGGTAGCTCTTCGAAAAGATATGTTCCGATTGCTTGTTTCCGGAGCCCGACATCATGGTCAAACACCCAGACGTTGAAGCAGGTCTTAAAGACGAAGTCCCTTGGTCCGACAGCCTTACTAACTACGACAAGGAGCACTTCACGACCTACATGAGGTTCCTGGATGCAGGCGCCGACGATGCGACCTATGAGGAGATGGCGCAGGCCATCCTCGGCATCGATCCAGTGGAAGAACCGGAGCGCGCCCGGAAAGCCGCGCGAAGCCATATCGATCGGGCGAACTGGATGATGACGGTCGGCTATAAGGAATTGTTCGCCGGATGACTGACGACGTACACGTTGGTCCCTCCCTTGCGACATGTCCGGCGGCGCTGTCGCTGCTGCGGTCCGCGATTGCGAACTCGTTCGGGGGAAGCCGAGGATCCGGTACATCAGGTCGGCGTCTGGAGATTTCCGGTCGACGTCGTTCGGGTAAGCGAGTTTCGAAGGCGACACGATAGGATCCATGACCTTCTTGGTCCGGCTCGCCGCTGTCGTAGGTCAGTTCAACGCACCCGCTGAAAGCATCGAGGATGCAGGCCACCCGGATGGCAAGTCATCGTGCATGCCAAGCCCGAATTCCCCTCCTCAGTCGAATGGACAACACCCAAGGCCATACCCCCGTACGACCTTGGCAGACCAACTTGTGGTCAATCAGTCGAGATCAAGCTCGTCATCATCCAGCGGCCCGCCCTTCAGCAAGACATCCCGAGCGGGCTTCCTCGGTCCGGGTTTCGACATTTGGAGCACGAACTGCCGTCGACGGTCGTGAATCTCCTGCGGCCCTTCTTCGGCGGCAGCCGCCAACAAATCGCTGAATCTCGCCCTCGCCTCTTTGACGGTCCAGATGCCACGCCCTGTACGACCGCCACTTGCCCCGCCGCTCGCCAATGCACGCTCCAATTGACCGCGTTTACTATTCGCCGGTGGTTCTGATTTAGGCCTCGTGCATCATAAAGCAATTCTGGCCGCAAAGGAGCCCACCGGAATGTTTCTTCTCGACACAAACGTGCTGAGCGAATTCACAAAGAAGAGACCGAATCGGCATGTCCTCGCCTGGGCGGACTGGGCGACGTCGAGTCATCGGCTGGCAATTCCATTCGGCGCGGTTTTCGAACTGCAGCGGGGCATTGAATCGCTGCGGTTGAGGAACCCCAGCCGGGCCCACGATCTCTCACGCTGGCTGAATGAAGTGCTCGAAACCGATATGGTCTTCCTCGCTATGGATGCCGCAGTTGCGCGGACGTACGCATCGATGACTACGGTCCCGAGCCTGCGGCATTTGTGGGTGCCGTCCCCCCAGAACCATCGGCGAGGTCCGGGCCAAGACCTTGCGATCGCGGCGACCGCGATTGTGTACAGAATCCCTGTCGTCTCGATGGATGTCCACGATTTCCTTCGAATCCATGCTCATTTTGAATTACCCGGCCTTTTCAATCCGATCGAGGAAACTTGGGAAGTTCCTATGAAACGAGACCTTGTGAAAGGACCATCTGCTAGGATCGACGTCAGGTCTTTGGAGACCCCGAGCCAGCATCTGAGGTGTTGCGCTTGACGCTACCTTGATCGTCCAAACGCTCGCGGAGATGAACGCTCTTGTATCCGCGGGCCCTACCGGCCGGACACGCGAGCATTGAGGTTTGAATCCCGCTCGCTAAGATCGGCGTGCAATACAAGACGGCCTGTGTGCTTCTGATGAAACTGCGCGAGGCGATCGCGTGGCGCAGGGGAAACATGTTGCTTGAGGGCGAAGACGAGATCGACGGCAAATACGCTGGCGGCAATATCCGGCCTGAGAACAAGGCCGAGGACCGCCTGCCGCCATCATGATCGGCGGGGCCGTGGAATGGCTCGATGAGTCCCGGCCTACGGAAGAAGCATGTCCAGACCGGCTCGCGATGAGGCGGTCGGTCAGACCTGGTGGCGTTTACGGCCGAAATCTACGGTGTTAGGTAGCAAAAACCACCGAAAGCGGCCTACGTATTTGGAATCGAAAAGCAAAAAGTTCCGCTCACAAGGCGCTTCACAGCGCCCGGCGCGTATTGGTTGTCCATTTGATAACGGGTTACTGAGTAGGGGTAGTCACGCAACCTTCTCGCTTGCGGCGTGATTTTTTTGTTGAATTTTACGAAGAGCTTCGTATATTGAGGAACGGATGGCTTTCAAGGGCGTCAGGTATCGCGTCATCAAGGCACTGAAGGAAGGTACTTATCAGCATGCGGCCCGCGGGAGCATCGAGGACAAGAATGCCTTGATGACTGGCGATATTTCCCCCGAGCAACTGATACCGATTATCGACAGGTGCAATGGCACGCATCATGAGAGTTCTGAGCACCATGAGTTCGAAGGCATTGAAGTCCATATCCTCAAACGAGATGGATGGTACATAAAATTCTATTTCGTTGACCCTGACACGGTCTTCATAAGTGTACACCCATCAAGGTAGGCTAACATGAAAATCTGGTATGCTGGAGATAAGAGCAAGGCGCTCTGCGAAAAGTGCCGGAAAGTCGTTGCGACGACTTTCGACTATCACGATGTGCCTTTCGAAAGCGGGATCGGCATGGCGAAGCAGATCATGGCGGCTACATGCGACGAGTGTGGCGCCGTTGTGGCTATCCCGCCGCAGTCGACGCCAGCAATCCGTGTTGCTCGCGAGATTGCTTCCAGGCCCTTGGAAGTGGTTATGGCTGCGCCGTTTATGGATACGTTGGACCTAGCATCTTATCGGATTGATCCTTCTGCTGGCGTGATCCTCCGGAAGTCGCTGATCGCGTACTTCGTGCACAGGTCTGTAAATGACGATTTCTTGGTGGAGCGGCTTCGTAAAAACGCGGCGGTTCATCGAGCGAAGTGGAAAAGCTGGCACGATACCCCGTCGAAACGTCTTTCGATGAAAATAACTCCACGCGTTGGCGCCGAGTTTGACGAACTCGTCAAGAAAAGTGCGTTAAATAAGACAACGTTGGTCAAGTCCATCGTGATGGATATTGGCTCTGAGATCGTTGAACCCGAAGAGCCGCAGATGATGCCTGAGTTGCGCAGGATGGCTGCGGCTCTTGCTGCCTAGTGGCAAGCCGTTAACCACCTGACTTCGCTCCGATCAACTCCGGACCGGGTTCCGGGTAAGAAACTTGCCCTAGCTGCGGAACGGTGCAGTGCCCATACGACGAGTCGTAACCGTTTCGAATGCACTGAAAAGACCTGCAAGACAGTGTTCAGCGTGACCTGGGGCACGGCCTTCCACGCGCGCAGGTCATCGGGAAGGGATGCCATTTTAAGCCTGGTGGTTTTTGCTACCTAATGCCGAAGCTTTGCAGGTTCTCGAGCGCCAGCTTTCGCGTTTCGAGAGGGTTCTTACCTAGGGCGGCTGCCAAGTTTGAGACGCAGACTTCGGCATCCTTCGGGCGATTAGGTCTGTCCTCACTTGCGTCGACCAAGCCGACTCGTAAAACTACCGCTAGGAAACCCGCAAAACTGCCGATAGCCAGATACTCGCCATTCGGTAGCAACCGCCATCAGAAGTTTAATCCTTGATCTGTGGTGGAACACGTACGTCGACATAGGCGCGTTGGCTCAGCGGCGAGCCTGGCGACGATCGCCCTGCGCCTTCAAGGTTTCCAGCGCTTCCAAGAGGGCAGCACGAGGCGAAGTTCAGGATCTGGGGGCGGGAGGAACGAGGAACGGCACTGACAATTCACGGAAGGGCATCAGCCCGAGAACGCTTACCATGAAATAAGTTCCTCGACCGTTTCTGCCGACAGACGGCGCTCACGAAGCAGCGCCGCCGCAATATTTTCGAGCTCGGGTCTCATCTCTTCCACAAGCGTCTTCGCGCGACGGAACTCCGCGGCAAGGAGGTTTTCCACCCTGGCCTGCAGGCCGCCATTCATATGCAGCGTCACCAGCAGTTCCTCCTCGCTTGCCCCGGACAGGAACGTGAATCCTGCACCCATCCCGTAGGCGGCTTCGACCTGCAGGGCAGTCACCGTGGCGATGTGAAGGTCCGAACCTTTCCTGCCCCCTCCGCCGGCAGACCTCGAACCGAAGACAACCTCCTCGGCTGCCAGTCCTGCAAGCGCGAGAGCGATCCGGTCCAGGAAGCCGGCCTTGGTCCGCTCCGGAAAGACCTGCTCGTCGAAAAGCGCCCCTCCTCCCCTTTGCATGGTCTCGCCTGACGAGTCGAAGGCGTCGATGATCTCCACGCTCCTGAAATCGCCGACACCCAGCGTCAGGCCGACGACAACGTGACCGGCCTCGTGGATCGCGTTTCGCCACAGCATGGCTTCGGGAAGAGGTACCAGCTCGGGCAATTCAGCGAGCAAATCCGCGGTTTCGACATCGCGCCGGGCACGGCGCGCACGGCGACGCGCCTGCCGGGCGAGCTGTTCCAGGGCTGCCCCTGTCCAGCCGTCCGTGCGAGCGGCGACGGAAGTCAGGTCCAGAGCAGACGACGCCTCGGCTAGATGCCAGCCGAGAATTCCTTGTCGTCCCGCCATGTCCGGCAGCGGAATGTTCACATGCCTGTCGAGGCGACCCGGACGGGTCAGCGCCGCATCCAGCATATGGGGAAAGTTCGTCGCCCCGACCACGACGACGCCTTCCCGGCCACCGGATCCATCGAGGCATTCCAGCAGGCCATTGACGACCTCACGGCTGTATTGCGCGTTGTGCCCGGAGAAGGTCATCCTGTCCCCTACGGAATCGATTTCGTCAATGAACACGATCGAGGGCGCATTCTTCATGCCTTCAGCGAACGCGCCTCTCATCGCCTTCAAAAGATCTCCCAAGTGGCCCATTGCCTGCCAGCGCGCCAGCGAACCCAAGACAAGATGGACTCCACAGGTCCGCGCGAGGGCCGCGGCGAACATCGTCTTGCCCGACCCCGGCGGCCCGCTGAGCAGGATTCCCCTGTCGACTTCCGACCACCCGATCTTGCCTGCGCGCCAGTCCTTCAAGTCGACGGCAAGCTCCCTTCCCCAGTCGGCCGCGGCGCCCAGTCCATGGAGGTCGTCCAGTGTCGGTCCCTGCCCTAGGCTCGTCTTTGGAGCGGTCAGGGTGATGGCGCGAGCAGCTTGCAGAACCTTGTCCAGCCCCCTGCCCTTGCGCCAGATCGCGCCGAGAACGTGCAGCGGGACGGTCGCCAGGAATGAGGCGTCCTCGTCCGACAGGAGCTGACCGCGACAGAAACGGGCGGCCGCCTTGAGGTATCGGGGCTGGACGGCCGGAAGCACAAGCACGGCATCCGCAACCGCGTCGACGTTTTCCGCGAGAAGGTCGCGGGAATGCGTGACAACGATAATGCGGTCGTTGGAACCTGTGAGCCCAAGGAGGTCGAACCGTTCGGACTTTCTCCGGCCCTCCGGTTTGACCGTCATGACGAGCGTCCGGTCGCGATCGTACACGCTTCCGGTGATGAGCGATTCTCTCTGCGCCGGGAATTTGGTCGCGCTCTCATAAATTTCCACGTCCTCTTCCCTCTGTGCGATCAGGACGATCACGGCCGGTCGTCCCGACAGGAATTCGCGTTGATGCCTGAGTGCCCGCATTACTGTGCAGTAAGCGACGAACCGCGTTGCGTTTGAGGCGAGCTTGATGCTCAGCGCTTTCGACATCTGTTTCATTGGAAATCCTGACTTGATGGTTCCCGGCGCTCGGGTGCGGCCGCGGGCGGTGGTGTTCCGAAGCCGCGTTCAGCTGCGGATACGGCGGACGGCGGTCTCGGGTCCGATCCTGGCTTCGTCGAGATCGATCTCGACGAAGCGATGCAGGACCAGCGACGAAAACCCTGCTATTGGCGGCGCTTCGCGAAACGCCGGAATGCATTCCGCAACGGTCAGCGAGCCATTATCGTCCAGCGCTGCAAGGAGGCGAACACGGTCGCCCAGCGGACAATGCCAACGGGCATACCGCAGGAGGTCCTTCGCGTTATCGAGCGTGTACCCCGCTCTGAGATCATCAGCCGACCATGCGGAGTAACGGAAACCAATTTCGGCAGCGGCTTGCTCGTTCCAACGGTCCCGAGGGTCGCTTGCCGCAGCAAATGAATCCAACAGACATGCCCCCTCTTCCCGGAGGACTAGGAAATCCGGAACGTGGCTGTCGCCCCGGCGATGCAGGACGAGCGGGAGGCATGACCATTCGACCACCGCCGGGTCGAGGTCGAGCAGGCATCCGAGGTCTCGCGCGACCTGGTTCCTGAACAGAGGCGCGCCGACACAACGAACGGTTCCGCGTGGATGAAAATGAAGACGCGCGGCATCGGCGCGGACGGACGCGAGTTGGTCGGTTTGGATTTCAGGGTGGGCGGTCATGGGACGCTCCATACGCATACGCAAGAATGATCGGCCGCTGCGAAGTGCAGCGTCGGGGCGATCAGCGTATGAGGAGCGATGCCTGTTTCATGGTGACGGGAACAAATACAGAACACTCAAGACAGAGTCAACGGCCATGGTCGCTCGAAACGTCACGCTGACGGAAGCATGATGATGGCCGCACAGGGACGACGGCGAGTCAGCGAAGCAAACGACAGCCAGTGCGGCGTCCCGTGGGAACCGACACGGCCTCACCTGTTGGCCAGAGACGACATACGAGCTAGTGCGCGGATCGCTCAATCGAGGCGAGTAACGCTTCAACCTCAAATGATGGATAGCCTCAACGATCGCTCGATTCTGCTCGCGACATTTGTCCTCAGAATCATCGAACGCACCTGTATCCTTCAGCTTTGAAAGCTCGCGCCGGGATGCGGGCCGTTCTCCGAAATGACGGTCTGGCGCCGCTCGCTCTGCTCATACAACGCCGAGTAAAGAATATCCGCGATGAACTCATTTGGTTTGCTCCGGCACCTCGAATATGCCGGAAGTTCGTCCGGCGGGCCAAAAGGAATCCCAAGGCGCATGGAGTAATCAAATTTTCTGCCATCGGCAGATCGGCCAGCGATATTCATATCGTTCAAATCGAAGCGGAACTCCAACCTCTGCTCAATTCCGATCTGTTGCGCATGGAGTGATGCCATCATCACATCGAATACACAAATGGAATTGTCAATATCGTCCGATACAAGTTTGACTTCAGAATAAGTCACGACCTCGACAATATGACTCATAGTAATATACATCATCAACAAATTTCCTCTCCTACGAAATGCCGATTCAGGCCGCGTAATACTTATATTCTACTAATGCTTCAGCGAAAATTGATCCATGTCAACGGGGAATTCCAAGGAACCCGGAAGCGCGATTTGTTCTTGGCGTTCCTACGGGTCGGGCTCCAAGCCGGCGAGCCGCTCTAATAGCTTCATCTCCTGAGCTGTGACCTAGTCCTTAAACCTCATTGCATGGAGCCCATAAAGATCTGCGGAGCCATATGCTACGATCGCTGAAACAGTCGCAGGCGGCGCAGGAACCGAAGCACCGGAGCGATCACGGAGGAAAACGAATGCAGCACTGGCTGGACAAGCTGACTGATCTCGCCGCAATCGAAGGCGATCAAAGCAACCTTGAAGAGGCTTTGGCGGGCCTGGCCGCCGGGTCGGTCCGGTCACCTACTGCGGGATCGTCGGAGACACGACCCAGTGGAAGAAGGAACACATCAAAGACATCATGGAAATGTGCCACCCGAACAAGCGGCAGATCGTGAAGGATCTCGCCCGCTTCTATCGGGTGCATCGGGTCGAGGTACTCGACAACCTCGTCTTGTGGGTGGACCGCTTCCGAGAGGAAGAGCCGGAACTGTTCCGCGCCTATGGATGGGACTTCTGTGGCGTGAGGGAGTTCGAGGAGCCTCGCCAGTACATGCGGCTGAAGCGTTCCAAGCGGCCAGTGCTTATGCCGCGGCGAAAGGGCGAGGAGCGGATGACCGGACGGCGGCGCTACAGCAAGCCGGATCAACTCGTTCCGCGGATACTGGCGCTGCCCGCACAACGGCCGGCTATCGCGCTGGCCGCTGAGTGAATGGCGGTGCGGGCGGCATATTTCGACAGCGGCATCTTGGCAGGGCCTGGGTGGTCGATGCGTGAACACCGCTTCACGATTGCGTGCTCCCGCTGTATCATCTCGTAAGATTGGAGAGAACAGCATGGCTGAGATCGTCATTGAACGAGATGTCGAGACCGCTGCAGAACGTCTTGCAGAGGCTACCCATGCAGAGGCCGTCATCCTGTTCGGAAGCCGGGCGCGTGGAGATCACCAGCCCGACAGCGACTGGGATCTCTGCGTGGTGCTGCCGGACAATGTTCGGCCACAGCAGTTCACGCCGTCGAAACTCTGGGAACTCGTTTCCGACCTCGATGCGTCCATCCAGGTGTACCCGTTGCGCCGCTCCGTATTTGAGGCCAAGAGGGACGATATCGACAGCCTGAGCCATGACATCGCACGCGACGGATACGCGATCATCGGATCGCTCGAACCGACCTCGGGCATGACGGCGCATCCGTGAGTTCCGATGCACATGCCTGGCTAGATATCGCCGACACCGATATCGACGCTGCCCGCCGCTCGCTCTTGCCGGATCCGGAACCGAACATTCCCGCAGCGGCCTATCACTGCCAGCAGGCGGTTGAGAAGCTGATCAAGACGCTGCTCGTCCATCTTGGGCTTCCCTACCTCAGGGGATCGGGCGGCCACGATCTCCGCAGGCTCGTCGGCGCGTTGCCCAACACGCACCCGCTGCTTGGCGATGCCGTTGTGCTGGTGCCGATATCGCCTTGGGCGACCGCCTTTCGTTACCCTGTCGACGATCCATATACGGCGGAACCTCTCCCGGATGCTTCAGAGGTCCAGCGCATCCTCGACAAGATCGGCGAGCTTCGCGACAAAGTGGCCCTGGAACTGGGGCCTCGACCTTCTTCTGGTCCTTGAGTTCCGTTCGGCGAGGTAGGCAGGGCGCTGGCGATCGCCGCCGAATGATCTGACGCCGTCGCGGAGCGGCGCCGTGACTGCCCATCCCGAATCGTGACACCATCAGCTGAACGATGCTGCTGTGAATGGCACCGCGCCCCTCCTTGGCATCGCCAAGGCGCCGCGCGGCAGTTTTGGGGTGCTTTCCCTCAATTCTGCTACGTCAAGATGTTGTGGTCCCCTGAGCGAACGGGATAAGCGGTTTGTCAAATATGTCTTACTGATAGTTTTGACCAGCGTCAGCCGGGTCAACATAACCCGCGCCACTGGACTTCTTCGGGTACGGCACAAACTTCGGATTCGGAGTGTATCGCCTCACCGCATTAAATCCACTCATGCCGTTCAAGGAGCTGGTGACTTTACCCGATCTCTTATTCACTCCGGGGGGCGGCCCATATTTCTTGCTATGGTTGAAGGTCGCCTGGAACTGAGGATAGCTCGACTGCTCGTCGGCCAACCCGGAAAGAGCGCGGTCATCGATATATGCGTCGCTCCCTAGTCCACCAAGCAGCCCGTCCTTCAGGCCGCCGTTCATCGCAAACTGGCTTGTGCCAGTTTGCCCCGACCAACCTGCAACCCCTTGGGGAAGTTTCTGCATGTTCGTGGGCGGTTGGGCGCAGACGATCTGAGGTGCAGGCAACTGCTGCTGGCTGCCCGAGTAGGGATGGATAAAGTAAGTGCCACCAAGGGCGAATATCGCCCCCGATGCTGGACCGACGATAGCTGCGATGTAGTGCGTACGAAACCAAGTTGCGATGTTGCCTGACATAGTGATCCAACCTCCTTCAGGTGGATGCGATCAGTCTCAGTTGGTCCCCTCTCAACGCCAAACTTAGCTGCGGCTAACATTATGAGTCAATTGTTACCCTGTAAGCAGGGAGAATTATCGTTAGGCCAGCCGATGCATAACCGACAAAAAATCCCGCTATTTCATGACATTGGAGCCCGCAATAACTCGGCCGTCGGCGGATGCGGTGAACGGCACTAGTACCTCTGCACAGAGGATTTGACGGATTGGATGGGTTGTAGCCTGGGAAGGCTATCGGGTTCGACAAGCAGTTCAATACTGCGCGCGAGGCCCGGTTGCCTGCGGATCAATCCAGTGCGCTCAAGGGTGAGCACCATCTGATGGACGGAAGGTGCGGTGACGCCGAAGAAGCGCTGCATATCGCGTTCGGCCGGCGAGCGAGCGTTGAGCAAGCCGTAGGTCCAGATGAAGGCGAGATACTGGCCCTGCTTTTCGGTGAAGCTGGGACCCGCTGGCGACCGCCCGTCAACTAATTGATTCATTTGTCGATTCTTCCGGAATCTCCGCAAACCGAAGGAGGCCTTCCGGATGAATGTACGCTATCGCGTCGATCTCGACCAACCCGAACGCGACGCACTCACAACGATGCTGCGAAGCGGCAAGCATCCGGCGCGCAAGCTCAAGCGGGCCCAGATTCTGCTCGCTGCCGATGTCGGCCTGGGCGACGAAACCATTGCGACGACGGTGGTGGTCGGCGGCTCCACGGTCTACCGCACCAAGCGCCGCTTCGTGGAGATAGGTCTGGAGGCGGCGCTCAGCGAAGAGCCGCGCCCCGGGGCGGAGCGCAAGCTGAGCGGCAAGGAGGAGCCTTGCTGGTGGCCACCGCCTGTTCCAGCCCGCCGCCGGGTCGCGCCCGTTGGACACTGGAGTTGTTGGCCGACGAGTTCGTCAAGCTGACCGAGCACGAACAGCTGTCGCGCGAGACGGTGCGTCGGTGCCTGGCCGAGAACGATCTCAAGCCTTGGCGCAAGGAAATGTGGTGCATTCCAAAGGTTGACGCGGAGTATGTCGCGCGCATGGAGGATGTGCTCGACCTCTATGCCGAAGCACCCGATCCGAAGCGGCCCGTGGTGTGCTTCGACGAAAGCCCGACCCAACTCATCAGCGAGGTGCGTCAGCCAATCCCGGTCGCGCCGGGAAGGCTGGAGCGCTACGACTTCGAGTGCAAACGCAACGGCACCGCAAACCTGTTCGTCTTCCTCGATGCGCATCGTTCCTGGCGCAAGGTCAAGGTCACCGAGCGGCGCGCAGCACAAGACTTTGCCCACTGCATGCGCGACCTCGTCGATATCCATTACCCCCAAGCCGAACGCGTCAGGGTGGTGCTCGACAATCTGTCAACCCACACGCCCGCCGCGCTCTATCAGGCCCTGCCGCCATCAGAGGCGCGACGCATCCTGCGACGGCTGGAGTTCCACTACACGCCCAAGCACGCCAGCTGGCTCAACATGGTCGAGATCGAAATCGGCGTTCTGCGCGGCCAGTGCCTCGATCGTCGTATCGACAGCTACGATCGCCTCGTCGCAGAGACCGCTGCCTGGGAGCACCTGCGAAACACCAGTGGCGCCCGCATCAACTGGATGTTCTCAACCGAAAACGCGCGCCTCAAATTGCCAAGGCCTATCCAAAGCCAACGGCCAAAGAGTCATAATCCCTGTGCAGAGGTACTAGCCCCTGTTCGGGCGTAATGTCGAACTGGATTGGCGGAGACTCTACGATAATGGGGAAACCAAGCCTGTGGACCCCATGCAGGCGTAGGTGAGCGTCACCTGATATTGCGCCGGCCCGGTAGCGGCCGCGGTCGGGATTGTGATCGACCGGCGATAGGTTTCCCTGCCTGCCAGATACTCCAGCCCGACGGTGTAGGATGACCGAACAAATCCTGGAGTATGTGAAGCGGCTGCCGGGAGGCACGCCCGTCGCAGCGAAGAGCTTGCTTCACCTAGCCAACCGCGCCGCGTTAGACCAAGCCTTTGTCGCGTTTGGCCGAGCGGGGCCTCCTGCTCCGAGCCGGGCGCGGCGTCTACCTGCTGCCGGTCACGGGCCGGTTCGGTTTCCGAGCGCCCTCAGTGGAACAGGCGGTCGAGGCGCTCGCCGCTCAGCGCGGCGAGGTCATCGTCTCAAGCGGTGCGGCTGCTGCCAACAGTCTCGGGCTTACGACGCAGGTGCCGGTCCCGTCGGTCTATCTGACATCGCGGCGCACTAGAATGATGAGCCTTGGCAAGCAGGTCGTCGAGCTTCGCCACGCGCCGCGCTGGCAGCTCGCCATGCTACATCGGCCAGCGGGTCAGGCCGTGCGAGCGCTTGCCTGGCTCGGACCGGAGGGAGCAGAGACTGCCCTACACACCCTGAAACGGAAACTGCCGCCCGCTGCGTTCAGCGAGCTGGTTGCGGCAGCGCCTCAGCTTCCCACCTGGCTCGCGCGCAGCGTAGGGAGGGTTGCGCATGGCTGATGCCTTCCTCCTCCTTCCGGCCGAGGATCGGCGGGAAGCGCTGAACAAGCGCACGTCTCACTTCTGCCACAGGTTCGCAGCTTGACGCCCCCAAGGCCATCCGGCCTACGAGTGCCGGCGGGAATCCCAGGTACGCGTTGGGCGGGAGCCGCGCGCCGCATGAGGAGGCGATCGCTTCGCTTTCATTCTACGGCATCTTTTGAACGGGTTGCGCCGACAGCGAATTCGAGCGCCGGCACGACGTCGTTCACTAGCCATGCTCCCAGTTCGCTGGCGTCGGGCCAATCCTCGCGACCGCCGAGTTTGTAAAGAACCTGGGAAACCTTCCACCACTGGCTTCCATGCGGTAAGCGCGCCGGATGTACGATCCAATCGCTGCTGCTTTGGGCGTTCGGTTCGACGAAGACCGCCAGGCTCTGCAGCTCGGCTCCGGCTCGGCGTGCTGGATGCTCCACTTTCCCAACGAGGGCTCCCTTGGCGACCTTCTTGCCTTCGAAATGCGGCTCGAGCGCCTCCTGGATATCCTTCAGGATACCCCAAAGCCGCTCGACGAGGATCGGAACCGCGTTCTGGATCTTCTGCCGCGACAGCGCCCTCAGGCCCTCGGATCCGGCGGTGTCGGCAGGCTCTCGTTTCAGGCTTTGGGTTTCACCGGAAACGAGCGTCTTGATTTCGCGAACGGTTGGCCGCTTGCCTGCCTTGAGGTCTGCGACTACGGAAGCGAGGAGTTCCTGTTCGGCGGTCGCCAGAGTGTACATCGCCGCTGCCGGCATGCTGCAGTCGACGAGGACGTTCCGATGCTCCCGTAGATTGTTATGAACCGCGATGTAGTTGCCCGCCCCTCGCCTCGTCAGGCTGCACGCACGTTTCGACCATCGCTCGAACGCTTCCTGGCTGGGGGCGCTTTCGCGCACCCTCGAGAGCGCCTCCCCGCAGGTGAAGACCTCGTCCGTTCTCTTTCGGCCGATCGAAGAAAACATCTCCCGCGCCTCTTCGAACAACGGCACCGCGGCGCTGGGAATGCCGAGGCTCTCGTAGTCGATCGTCTGCTCATTCCTCTTCTTCAAGCCCGACTGACCGCGACGTCCCTGCCGAGACGGGACGGCGTCCCGTCGCGGCAGGGTCTGGTCCAGCTCGTGCGAGGTTCCGTCCGGGCCTTTCGAACCTTCCATTAATATAACCTCCTCAACGATGTTATCGAAACAACGGTCGATCCGACCAGAGCTATCGTCAGAGCTCGCCCCGCCGACTGTCGCGACTTACGGCATATTCGTTTAAGGACGCGGACGAATCCCGGGAAATGTTTTCCCAACTTCGCAACCCTTGGTAAAGTAATCGAGGACGTATCCGATCCCGGTGTCCTGCGAAGGCGACGAACGTCTCGATGACCGCAGCGTCCCCTGCTTGTAAACGGCGAACCTTGTGCCGCATTTCCTCGCGGACGGAACCCGGTACAGGCAGCTCAGCCGAAAGGTCGTCGGGCGCAATGCTTCGACGCGTCCGCCTTGCCTGTCGGCCGGTCTCGCGGATTGGAAGGCCGGAAGATCGGCTGGTCGGATGTTGACCAAGGCGGTCATGCATCCCCCGCCTAGCACGGGAAAGACAATTTTTGCGCGCGTCCCATAGGTGTGGTCACCATGAGGTCGCACTCCAGTTCGGCAATGCGCGCACGCACCTGTCGGGCCTCTTCATGTAGTCTGCGCTAGCGGGACTAGCGCTTCTTTCCCCGCAATTGCTGACAGCGCTGCACGCACGCAGCTTCCTTTCGACCTTTTCATTTAGCCTGTGCAGTTTCCTGGGGACAAATGACAGGAATTGGCACCCGCTGCCGCTATGGCGTGCAACGTACGGTTCCTTGGGAATCAGCGGCAGCTGATTGGTTGCGGGAGGCAGCGTAAGTGGCGTATCGGTTTGTTCACGCGGCGGATATCCATTTGGATTCACCACTCAAGTCTTTGGCTATGCGAAGCCCGGAGCTCGCCGACCTGATCGGGAATGCGACCCGGCAGGCATTTGTCCGTGTCATTGATCTCTGCCTTCGAGAGCAGGTCGACGCGCTGCTGCTGGCTGGCGATCTCTACGACGGCGAGCAGACATCGATGAAGACCGCGCGGTTTCTCGCGGAACAGGTGCGTCGGCTGCACGAAGCGGGCATTCGTGTTTTCATTATCCGGGGCAATCACGACGCCGTCTCGCAGATCACGAAGGAATTGGTCTTTCCGGAAACGGTGAAGGTGTTCAGCGGGCGGGCCGACGCCATCGCGGTCGACCGGGCGCGAGGCGACTTCCCCGTCGTCGTTCATGGCCTGAGCTTTGCCGATCCGCAGGCCCCTGAAAGTCTCGTCGGCAAGTACAAGCCCGCGATCGACGGAGCCTTCAACGTCGGCATCCTTCACACCAGCCTCTCGGGATCGAGCGGCCACAATCCCTATGCCCCATGCAGCCTCGCCGACCTTCAGGCGGCGGGCTTCCAATACTGGGCGCTCGGCCACATCCACAAACGATCGGTGTTCGAAGGAAAATGTACCGTGGTCATGCCCGGCATGCCCCAAGGACGCGACATCAACGAATCCGGCGTCAAGTCGGTATCGCTCGTAACCGTTGCCGACGACCTGTCAGTCCGGATCGAAGAGCGCTTCACCAGCGTCGCACAATTCGAACGCGTCGAAGTCGATACGAGCCAGATTCAAGACTGGGCCGGCCTGGCTCGGGAAATCGGAAAGGCGCTGGAACGAACCCGGACGGATGCCGCTTCCGATCACCTGGTTGCGCGCGTCCGCCTGACGGGCATCACTCCCCTCGCCTGGCGCATCCGATGCGACATCGACCTCCTCAAGGCCGAAGCCGATGACCGGGCATCCACGGTGGGTCGCTGTTGGGTCGAGAAACTGGAGGTCCAGTGCCAGCCACCGTCGGCTGCGCAAGCCGATTCCGGAGATCCGCTGAGCGAGCTGCGGCGTCTGATCTCGGACGAGATTGCAGGTTCGGATGCGTTCAAGGCGGCGGCATTCGAGGTCGCGGAGGAACTGAGAGGACAGCTGCCTCCGGAATGCCGTCATATACTCGGAGAGGACGAGGCCGCATTCGACCTCGTCGTTGCCGACCTGCTGAATGAGGGCGCGGACAACGTAGTCGCACGCCTGCATGCCGACTCGGACGTGGAGGCTGCCTGATGCGTATTCGTCGTCTCGATCTCGCCCGTTACGGAAAGTTCACCGACCACACGATCGACTTCGGCCAGCGCACCAAGGGCAGCTCGGACCTGCATATCGTCTATGGCCCGAACGAGGCCGGGAAATCGACCGCGCTCGCGGCCGTCCTGGACCTCCTGTTCGGGATCGAGACGCGCAGCCCCTATGACTTCCTGCATCCCTATGCCTCGATGCGGCTCGGCGCGGCTTTGGAACTAGCGGCGGGTGAGCGAGAGGTTTTTCGCATCAAGCGCCCGCAGAACAGCCTTCTTGACGCGGATGACCAGCCTATCTCCGAAGCCGTGCTGCGCGTAGATCTCGGAGGCATCGATCGGGGGTCTTACCGGACGATGTTCTCGCTCGACGACGACACGCTCGAGGCAGGCGGTGAAAGCATCCTGGCGAGCAAGGGCGACCTCGGAGAACTCCTGTTTTCGGCCAGCGCTGGCCTGGCCGACCTGAGCCACCGGCTTGGCGACCTGAGAACGGAAGCGGACGCCTTCTACAAGAAGCGAGCGCGGAGCGGAGAATTGGGCGAGCTAAAGAGCCAGCTTGACGCGCTCAAAGAGGAGCGGGCGAAGATCGACACACTGGCCAGCCGATATGCCCAGTTGGTCGGCACGCGAGAAAGCGCCGCCTCACGGTATGAAGAGACGATTGCCGCTCGCGGCCGCATACAGTCGCGGATCGACCAGATCCAACGCCTGCTCATCGCGCTTCCTCGTCTGACAACGTTGCGAGCCGCCCGCGAGAAGCTCGCTCCCCTTGAATCCCTTCCGGAGCCCCCGATCGGGGTGGCCGAGGAACTTGCGACGCTCCAGAAAGACGAGATCGAACTGGCGACGCGCTCAAGAAGCGCCATCGAGAACATCGATGAACTTGTGTCGGAGTTGGAAAAGGAGACTGTCGACGATGCTGCACTGAGGCTTGCCGATCGCGCGTCGCGGCTCCCGGATCTGCGGGCGCGCTATCTCACGGCGGCGAAGGACATTCCCGAACGTCGATTGCAGATGCGCGAGGCCGACGCTGCGATCGCAGGGATTCTGCGTCGGATTGGCCAGGAGGACGAGGCCGATCCGGCGCGTCTGGTTCTTGGGACGTCCGTCGTCGGCGCCCTCAGCGACCTTATCGAGAGCCGCTCCGGCGTGACGTCGTCGCTCAGGTCGGCAGAGAACGAGGTTTCAGGTGCGCGGCGACGCATGGCCGAAGCGCGCGAAAAATTCGAGGCCGCGGGACAAGGCACCGGAGCCGCATCCTATGCCTCTGCCGACGCCGGCATGGCAGGCATGACGGCCACACTGGCTGTGCTGCGAGCCGACGACCATGGCGTTCGTCTGCGACTGGCCGACCGGACCCTTGCTTCACACCAGGAGACGCTCTCGTCCAAGCTGCGCGAACTGAGGCCGTGGGCCGGGAACCCGCAGCAGCTTCTCGACATGGCCGTACCGGACAAGTTCAGCATCGAGCGGTGGAAGGCCGACCTCGCAACGGCTCGAAAGAAGGTCGAACGCCACCAGCAGGAGGTGGAGCGTCTGGCATCGGATCGCAAGCACCTGACCGCCGAACTCGAAGCATTGGAAGCCGTCGCAGGCATCGTCACCGAACAGGAGGCTGGCACCGTCCGAGCGGCCCGCGAGGAGGCATGGGCAGACCATCGCCGGAAATTGGACGAGAGCACGGCCGACCTCTTCGAAGAGACCCTCCGGCGCGACGACCTCGCAACCAACGCCCGCTTCGTGCATGTCCATGAACTGGCGAGACTTCAGCAGAGCCTTCAAGCCGCTGTTGTCATGGATGCGGACATTGCCCGCGCCCAAGAGCTCCTCCAAGCCGCGAGAACGGACTTTCAACGCATCAACGACGAAATTGCGGAGGCCTTCTTGCGCATCGCGCCCGGCTTTCAGGCAGACGGTTCCCCCGAACGGCTGGAGGCTTGGTTGGGTTCGCGCGATCTGGCTCTCGAGGCATTGTCCACGCTTCGGGCAGCTGAGCGGGATCGGCAAGCGGCGAAAGCCGATGGTGTGGCCGCTGGCGACCGGCTGAAAGCCGCCTTCGCCGCTGTTGGCGCGTCATATGATTCGAACGCGAGCTTCGAGACACTGGTGGCATTTGCCCAAGCCCTCGTCGACCGGGCGTCCGAAATCAAGCAGTTCCGGCGAGACTTGGAGGACCGTCAGCGGGAACTGGCAGACCGCGAGCGTATCCTTGAAGAAGCCACCGCGGACGATCAGCGTTGGACATCCGAATGGACAGCGGCGTGCTCTGCGTCGTGGCTGGGCGATCAAGGCCCGCGGCCGGTCGCGGACGTTCGAGAGATCCTGTCAGCCGTCGGCGATCTCGGATCCTTCATCGAGAAGAAGAGCGGACTGGCAGATCGTGTCACGAAGATGGAGAGGGACCAGGCAGATTTTGCTGCCGAAGTGGGCCGCCTCGCTGATGAACTGAGCATATCCGTACAACAGTCCGCTGCGCTGGATCTCGCCGCGGCGACAGAAAATCGCGTTCGCGAGGCCGCGTCCGCTTGGGCCCGTCGCGTTGAGAAAGAGCAGGCTATCCAGGTCGCTAAGGAAAAGCAGCGTGAGTTGTCTGACGCCATCGCGATCCATGAACGGCGAAAAGGCGAACTCCTCCAGTTCTTCGGCGTGACCTCGCTTACGGATATCGGAGTCGTGCTGCAGCAGCTCGAGCGGCGAGCCACGCTCAGAGGTGAAGCTGATTCCGCCGCGACAGACATCATGAACGCTGTTGGATCACCTACCCTGGACGAAGCTGAACGGTCCCTCGAGAACACTGATCGGGCGGCCCTTGAAACGGAGGCGGCAGAACTCAAAGGCCGTTTCGAGGATCAGGATCAACGGAACCGGGAACTGTTCACCGAACACAGCAAGGCGGCTGACGCGGTCAATGCAATAGGAGATGACGATGCCGTCGCCCGGGTCGAAGAGCGTCGCCGGACTGTGTTGCTCGAAATCGAAGAAAAGGCTGTCCGCTATCTTAATCTACGCATTGGAGTCGCGGCAGCCGAACAGGCGCTTCGAATTTACCGGGACCGCCATCGGAGTTCCATGATGGCTCAAGCGTCTGAGGCGTTCCATACTATCAGCAGGGGCAACTACCGGGGTCTCGCTACCCAGCCTGACAGGGACACGGAGATGCTGGTCGCGGTGAGCGCGGACGGCGGATCGAAGATTGCGTCCGCGCTGTCGAAGGGAACGCGGTTCCAGCTCTATCTTGCGCTTCGCGTTGCCGGATATCACGAGTTCTCCTCTTCGCATCGGTCGGTGCCTTTCCTTGCCGATGACATCATGGAGACCTTTGACGATTTCCGTGCAGAGGAAGCCTTCCGACTCTTCGCGGAAATGGCAAAGGTGGGCCAGGTAGTCTATTTCACCCACCATCAGCACCTGTGCGACCTTGCGCGGAAGGTGTGCCCGAGCGTGACGATCCACGAACTGCCGCATGTTGCCCCGGCCCTTCATCTCGTGGCGAGTACCCAGCAGGTAGCGTAGTCCGGCGGCCGCGACATCGCCGTCGCGGTTCGACGATGAGCCGAGAAGGTTGATACTGATTGCGGGATTCGTGACAGTCGCTCGATTGGGAAAAGCATGAAGAAAGCGATATCGGCACTGGCACCCGCACTTAGCCTATGGGCAGCTGCGGCAATTGCCTCGTGCGTCCAGATGAGCTCGCCCGCTTCAAGCGCGAGTTCGTCTCGTAGCGCGCCCGTAGCACAGCCCGAAGCTCTTCCGGTGATCGCCGCAAACCCCCGGCCCTCTGGGCCGGGGGTTTGCTTATGGCTGAGAGTTGGTCGGCTCAGATGGAGCGAAGATTCTGAGCAGCCTTCGTGCGAGTGGACGATGAGGAAGCGTGAAGTGCCGCTGATAAAGATAGGGGCTTACACGCCGAAGTGAGCGATATTCAGTGACGCGTCAGGATTGCTCGTCGTCCACGTTCGGCAGCGAGTCTTCGGCCACATGGTCCCCATCAGGCAATGCGCTTGCCCTTTGTGTCGACGACAACCTCCCCATCCTCTTTGACGAACAGCCCGATATTGGGGTTGGGCAGGATGTCGAGAACCGCTTCCGAAGGCCGCGCGAGGACGACGCCGAGACGCGTCACCACGATCGGCCGATTGATCAGGATCGGATGCGCCATCATGAAGTCCAGGATTTCATCGTCGGTCCACTTGGGATTGCCGAGATCGAGTTCAGCGTAAGGCGTGTCCTTCTCGCGCAGCAATTGGCGAGGCGTCTTTCCCATCGCAGCAATCAGTTCGACGAGCTTTTCGCGCGGTGGCGGGTTCTTCAGATATTCGATCACTTGCGGCTCGTCGCCGGACTGGCGGATCATGGCCAGCGTGTTCCGGGAGGTGCCGCAGTCAGGGTTGTGGTAGATCGTAACAGTCATTCGGCAGCCTTCATCTGTCTGATTGGTTTCGGTTCGGCAAGCAGCCAGCCCGCCAGGGCCATCGCGAGCAAGGCCCCCAGCAATTCGGCAGCTATGAAACCCGGCAGGTCGACCGGTCGGATGCCAGAAAACGTGTCTGAAAAGGCGCGGGCGATCGCGACGGCCGGGTTGGCGAAGGACGTCGAGGCGGTGAACCAGTAGGCGGCTGTGATGTAGAGCCCGACCAGCCAGGGGATCGCGTCGGAGCGGAAGCGCAGGCCTGCCAGGATGGTGAAGATAAGGCCGAAGGCCGCGACTGCCTCGGCGATCCACTGCCCTGTCCCGGTCCGCACCGTCGCGGAGGCCTGCAGGATCGGCAACTCGAACATGGCGTGCGCCAGAAACGTCCCGGCGATGCCGCCGACGATTTGGGCGATGACATAGGCGACCGCCGCGTTCGCTTCCATCTCGCGGCGGAGCGCGAACACCAGCGTGACGACGGGATTGAAGTGCGCCCCCGAGATCGGTCCCAGTATCGTGACCAGCACGACAAGGATGGCCCCAGTCGGCAACGTGTTGCCGAGCAGCGAAATGGCAACGTCGTGGGTCATCCGGGATGCCATGATGCCGGAGCCGACAACGGTCGCGACAAGCAGCGCGGTTCCCAAGGCTTCCGCGACGATGCGGCGTGGCAGGTCGTTCGCCACGGGGTTCAGCCGGCCTTCGGCAGGTTGCGGCCGATCTCGTCCAGGCACTTCTGCAAGGTGAGCTTGTCGACCATGTTCATGGGCAAGCTCACGAAGATCGAGATGCGGTTGTTGAGCATGCGGTAGGCTTCGGCGAAGGCGAGATGCTTTTCGGCGTCGGTGCCTTCCACCGCGGCCGGGTCAGGAATGCCCCAGTGCGCCGTCATCGGCTGCCCCGGCCAGACCGGGCAGGATTCGTTGGCCGCGTTGTCGCAGACGGTGAAAACGAAATTCATCTCAGGCGCGCCGGGGACCGCGAATTCCTTCCAGTCCTTGGAACGGGCGAAGGACGTGTCGTAGTTGATGGTTTCCAGAAGCTGAAGGGAGTACGGGTGCACTTGCCCTTTGGGATGCGATCCGGCCGAATAGGCCTTGAACTTGCCAGCGCCGACGCGGTTCAGGATTGCCTCTGCAAGGATGGATCGCGCCGAATTGCCCGTGCAGAGAAACAGGACGTTGTAGATTTGATCGCTCATGGCTTCCTTCCTCAGCATTTGCAGGTCACAGCCTGAATGACTGGCTGACAAAGTTCCGGCGCGCCGTTGCAGCAATCCTCCATCAGGTATGCCAGCAGATCGCGGAACCCGGTCATGTCGGCGACGTAGCGGACGATGCGTCCATCGCGTTCGGCGCGCACCAGCCCCGCGTGGTCAAGAACCTTCAGGTGCGCCGACATGGTGTTCTGCACGGTATCAAGGCGCGAGGCGATCTCGCCGGCGGGCACGCCATCGGCGCCTGCCTTAACGAGCAGGCGGAAGACTTCGAGCCGGGTATCCTGGCCGAGCGCTGCCAATGCGAGGAGAGCGGACTTTTTATCCATGTATCCATAAATCCGGAATTAAGGGTATTTATCGCCAACATATGACAGCGGGATGACAAATAGCCAAGTCCGCTGATCAAAGTTGTAGGCCGCTACGAAGTCAGCTAGGTGCCGATGCAGATTGTTCGTGGCTTTCGTAGTGGAAGCGCTTGACCGTCGAGTCTTTGATGGTGCGGTTCATGCGCTCGACCTGGCTCATTGGATGCCGCAGCGGCAGGCTGACCTCGGTCGATAGAACTCGCGTCTTTATATTAATTATGGCTAATATCGGCAGCGGGGCAATGCTGGTCCAAGGACAGCCCACCTTACAAACCTATCTCTGAAGAAGTGGTGAGAACCGTCAGCGCCCGGCTGTATTCCGATATTCTGAAGGCAGCATGCTGATGCTGGTCCAGGACGGGTACGCCATCGTGCCTAACGTGACTGAGAACAACTCATCCCGGTTACTCTCGGAAATGGCATTTGACGCCAGACGTCGGCTTGGTCTCCCGCCACAATTCGGTTGCTTTCGTGCATACTGGCACGATGACAATCCGGACTGGTAAACGATCAATAGGCTGCCTGGCTCGTTGCAGTATCTCGGGCACTTGGCAAAGCTTGAACCGTCGGCGCTCTTGCGACGCAGGGGGGTGGCCAGTCCACATGCGATCCCCCACGAACCACTGACACGTCTGCCATCTATACATTAGCACTGTCTAATGTATATTGACGTGACCGCCGTAGATTGCGGTGGTCATTTAGGGACTGAGCGCGCGTTGCAGGGGGAACCGACAGGAGATGAAAACTCTCTCGTGTTCTGTTTTGACAGCGGGACTGCTTATCCTGGTGATTGTTGATCGGCCTTTTCGTTCTGCTGATACTGGAATTTTTCTTAGTGAAGTTGCAGACAAATCACTCCTCGACTCAATTAGTGAAGTCGACGTTGCTATAGTGCTTGCCGCTGACATGTCCGGTTCCATTAACGAGGCAGAGGCGGCTCTACAACGCGAGAGCTATGCAGCCGCGTTGGAGTCCGACACCGTGCTGAAGGCGATCAAAAAGGGTTTGCACGGTAAAATCGCCGTCACCTTCGTCGAATGGTCGAGCTTCGGCTCCTTGAAAACTCGCTTGGACTGGACCGTCCTCTCCGATGCAAATGATGCGTCCGTTGTCGCTGAGACGATCCGCAAAAAGTCGGATAGGCAAGGTCCAGGACCGCACGGTGCGAAAACGTCGATCTCGTACGCGATCGACGTTTCTGTTGATGCGTTGGAGAGACTGCCCTTTCCAACGTCGCGCAGGGTCATCGACATCTCAGGCGACGGAGCCAACAACGATGGATCATCATTAGAAGATAGCCGCTGGAGAGCGCTTCAGAAGGCAATCATAATCAACGGTCTGCCAATCGGGCGCGAAGTGGAAAATGGCGAGACAACCGCGGAGTACTACGAGCGGCATGTGATCGGAGGGCCTGGATCATTTGTAATTCCGGCCGACAGCCTCGCCGAGTTTCAATGGGCGATCTTAAACAAACTGATCCGAGAAGTTGGATCCATTCCTGACGGAACACGTTCTTAGGATCGCCATGTGGCGAGAGGCAGAGACAAGACCAAGCCGACCGATCAGGAAGGGTTGACCTGATAGCCGAGGTCGATGATCTGGTTGATTGGCGCAACGACAAGACCGTCACTCCCGACAAGCGAGCGGTCGCCAATCCGCTGTCGCTCGCGCGGGACGAGTGTCTGCCCGTCGAGAAAGCTAGCGAAGAGGCCTTCCTCAAGGCCGACGAAACGGACGAGGTTCGGATCTGGCAGGAGAGCGGTCAGCTCCTTCGCGCGGTCAAAGTCCAGATCGAGAGGGCCGAACGGCGTCATGACCGCTCCGGTAAAGAATCGCTTCTCCTGATCATCGGCCAATCGCACGCGACGGCGCGGGGTGACTGCGAACTCGCCGTCGAACGCCTCTATAAGGCCAAGGCCAAGCGCGGTCTGGCCGACATGGGTTCGGGCGACTGCCTGGACGAGTTGTTCCAGTTCCTTGGTCGAGAGTTCCTGACCGTCGGTTTCCGGGTCGAGCGCGTAGAGAAACGGATCACGCGGAGGATTGGCCAGCCCCCACCGTGACATGACCGCCCATCCTTTCACGCGCTTAGAACGCCATGTGGTTCGCGGGCGGTTGCGGACACGCTTTTGCACGCGCACGCCCCTAATCTGGCCATCCGCCGTCTTAATGGGGCCGGGCATTCCGCCGCGGCTGGCGTTGCTCTTCTGATGGGAGCCCTTTGCCTCTCCGATCGCCAGTTCTCCGGGCCGTGCGCAGATCCAGTCCGGCATTTCCGTCTGCGAACGCGGCTTGCGGCTGATCCGCCAGTTTGGCGAAAGATGAAAGTTGTCCCCGTCGATCGCGGCAAACCAGACGAACTCATGGTGCACCTCAAGATAGGCGCGGGCGAAGAAGCGCCCGAACAGTCCCGAGAAGGAACGACGCATTTCGGTGCCCCGTCCGGGCCCTCGGCCGCGCCAGACCAGGTTCGGACTGGGCTCGAGCAAGTCTTCGAGGAACGCGAAGAGGGAATTCGAGCGCGGGGCGGTCTGAAGAATCTCGTTCCACGCAGAGCGGGCGACTTCATCGATGTCGAAGGAAACCCGCGACATCGGCCGACCGGCGGGCGTTTGCAGATGCGCCGGACAGGCCGATGGCGGATTGATGATGAAGCGCTGCGATCGGATGCTCATATAAAGGCACTCGCCTATCCTTTGGTGCGGGTATTTGCGTCAGCTGCTACTCGCGGGTTTTGCAACGCTGCCGTGTCAATAATCTTGGCGGCGAGCGCAGAGCAATCCTTATTTCCGAAATCCACACGAGCGGCTTTCGGTGTTTCGCGCCGACAGCGCCACTAGAACTTAAACTTTCGCCAGGACTCGACATCGTCGTCGGCCCGAATGACGCCGGGAAGAGCGCGACCATCGACGCCCCACACTATGTGCTTCGGAGGCGTGGCGACGAGTTAACCGTGCCGTCGGCATCTGTTCCCCGCCGACCAGCCGACCGCGCGGCAGGGATTGAGAGCGGCGAAGCTTCCGCCAGTCTAACGGCTACATCTCACCGGTATCTCGGCGATGCATTCCTCGAGACGCTCCAGGCGGAACTTCGCATTGGGAAGTTCATGTCCGGCTTCGAAACGTCGATGGCGCCCCTGAGGTGTGGTTGCGATGAGGTCGCGCTCCAGTTCGGCAATGCGCGCACGCACCTGCCGGGCGTCGTCCTGACGCAACGCCTTGATCCATCCACCGCCCGCGCATCGGTTTTCCTGCTGCCAGCACCCCAAAAGCCATGCGGGAGTATGCCACCGAGATTCTAATTTCTGGCAAGCCGAAACGCTCTAAATTTAACATCCGCTAATATACATCCAGAGAAGACAAAGAGGCTCTTCGAGAAGGAGATCGGCGCCGCTTGGGAGGAAGCACTTATAAACCCCCGGACTTGACGTCGCGTCGGCCGATGAGCGGCAGCGCCAAAGCGCAGTGACAGGCCGTCAAGCGCCGGGCAGCGTGCCCTTCGCCGACATCTCGAAGACATCGAGCAGGATGGCCAGCCCGACGCCGCGCGCGGTCGGGATGAGGCCCGCCATGAAGATGCGGTTAGCGCGTTCGTAGATGGGTCGGCGGAGCGAACTCATGTCGAGCAGCATGGACAGCGTCCGCATCTGCAACGCGATGCCGACCAGGATCGGCACAACGGCGAACAGGTCGTAGAATCGCCATGGCATGGGGTTCGCCGCCCAATGCGTGACAAAGCCGAGCGAAAAGGCAAGCAGGATGCCCACGACGGTGATTGTTCCGTTGCGGAAAATCGTCTCGATCAGATCTTCCTTCGGATCGTGCTCGTCCAAGCGTCCCTCCCCTCCCTAAGCCGTTGCAGGCCTTTGCACGGTCGACCTAAGCTCTCGGGAAATCCCTGTACATCGCCGCCAATTAGTCAAGGGCAGAGGCCCGAAGCCATACGGCAACGTTTCAGGTTTGCGTTGCCCCTCATCGCCCTGCCGGGCATTTCTCCCCGTTTACGGGGCCGGAGTTGTACAAAAGGAAATTTGAATAACACCGGGCGGGTCTACACCGGAGCCGCATCAGGACTCTCTCACAGTTCGCCTTTTTGCGGCAAGAAATTACTAGAGCCCGTCCAGTTTAATCGGGATCACAATCCAGCAGCCGGCGGGCTGCGCCATGAAGTTCCATCCCATGGCTGCCTGGCTGAGGCTGATTTTTCGAGGTGCGGCTGATGTCGTCGCTGGGCGCTCGCCCGAACTCGGGGGCCTGCACAACAGTTGGGACAAGAACGATACTGGCAGCATTCAAGTGTTCAACTACCGAAAACCTCAGTCAAGTAGTCAATGAACACTCGTATCTTCTGCGGTGTATGGCGCCGTTGCGCATAAAAGGCGTAGATTGGTTGCTCCACGGGTCCGTAGTTTGGCAGCAGCTGCACCAGACGGTTTTCTGCAATGTCGTCTGTAATCAAAAAATCCGGTAGCAATGAATAGCCGTATCCGGTCAGGCACGCATTTTTCACTGCCTGTGCGGAGTTCATTGCAAAGTGTTGCAGAACTTCGAAATCGATGATTTCACCCAAATGTCTAAACTGGTGTGTTCGCCCCCATTCTCCGCTGACTTGCGAGACCGATGGATAGCTTCTGATTTCGTCGAGCGATTTGGGCATCCCAAACCTTCGACAGAATTCGGGAGAGGCGACAAATATTATCCTTTGCGTAGATATCTTCTGCGCAATCATAGATGAATCGCTTAATGGACCAACTCGAATTGCAACATCGTAATGCTCTTCGATAAGATCAACCAAGCGGTTGCCGACATCCAGTGAGATGCCTAGCTGGGGAAACCTTTGCAAAAACTCAGGCAAGGCTGGCGCTAGGCATTCGTTGCCGAACGCCGTAACGCACGACACGCGCAATTGCCCGCGCGGGGTGTCGTGGCGCTCGCGAACCACGCTCCGCATGTTATCGAGCTGCTCAAGTATGCCGGAACTTTTTTCCACAAAGTCCAGGCCGGCATCGGTTAGATTGAGTTGACGGGTGGTACGGTTGAAAAGACGCACCCCTAAATCGGCCTCCAGCTCAGCCATAATTCGACTCACTGACGGCGCGGAAAGCCTTAACTCCCGGCTTGCTGCGGTGAAACTTCCAAGGCGCGCAACTTCGACAGCGATGCGCATTGCCGCCACCATATCCATCAGCCACTCTTTCATAATGTAAAACAATGTTTCTCCAAGTTGCCCATTATCACGGGATGCGATCTATTGCATCAAGAAGAAAGGCGGTTCGGCCATCAGGGTTTGAGTGGCGGAACCGGCCGAGACATCGGGGCACCTGTACTCGTAAGGAGGACCGCCATGGCCAAAAATCCTAGCTGGGTACTACGGAGTTATCCGTCGGGAATGCCGACGGTCGGCAGTTGGACGCTGGAAGATCGCCCGATTCTGGAACCCGCAAACGGAGAACTGCTACTCAAAACCCTGTGGCTTTCGGTGGATCCGTACATGCGCGGTAGGATCAGTCGGGCAAAAAATTACGCCGCTGGCTTCGGATTGGGAGAGCTGATGTCGGGAGGTGGAATCGGGGAAGTGATCTCATCGGAATCTCCCGATTTCAAACCCGGTGATATGGTCATGAGTGACTATTTTGGATGGCAGCCTCTTACTACCGTTCCTGCCTCGTCAGCCAAGCTTGTGACCGTTACCGACGCCCCAATGCAAGCCTCGCTCAGCTACCTAGGGATGCCAGGTCTGACCGCGTATTTCTCGCTACTCAAGACCGGCAATCCGAAAAAAGGCGAAACAGTTTTGATATCGGCGGCCTCTGGTGGCGTGGGGCAGATTGCGGGCCAAATCGCGCGGATCAAGGGGCTTGATCCGGTTGCTGTTGCAGGCACGGACGCAAAACTCGAGTGGTGCAAAAAACTTGGGTATCGCGAAGGCGTCAACCACCGAACGTCCACTGACTTGGTGGCCGATGTCGCCGCTGCATGCCCGAACGGAGTGGACGTTTTTATCGATAATACCGCGGGACCGATACATGATGCGGCAATGTTAAATCTAAATACGTTCGGTCGAGTTATCGTGGTCGGAACGGTTGCTTTGGCTGATCGTTTCGATCAACAGGATATCGGTTTGCGGCATCTCCGGAAAACCCTGATCACCCGCGCTCGGATCGAGGGTTTTTTGCTTGATGACCATGAAAACGAATTTGAGACAGCAAAGGCCGACCTTCTATCCTGGTATAAACAGGGGCTTCTTGAGACAAGAGAAGACATCGCTGAAGGGATCGAATCGGTGCCGTATGCCTTTGTCCGCTTGTTGAATGGCGAGAACTTCGGCAAGCAGCTAGTAAAACTATGAACCTAAATGATGTTTTGTCATTAATTGCCGCGGGAAGCCGTGAGTTCTTTATCCGACTGAGCGGCCGATTTCATGGACGGCCCTACTTGAGATTCCCGTGCGCAACGAACCGCTTTGTTCGAGGATTCGTTCCCGCGATCCTAATAGCGAAACAGCGGGAGCGGCGTGGCGGACTGTACGATCGCCGCTTTCCGACATTGATTGTCGCGTTTCCACCGTTCGCCATGTCGTTAAGCTGGCCCTGCCTCAACCAAAATAGCTGAAAGCGGCGAAAAGATCCTCTTCAGGGCGAGCGGATAAATTGGCACGGATCTTGATGCATTTTTTATAAGGGAACTGACCGTCTCATAAGAGCAGATCAGCGCCCAGTTGAAGTGTCATCATGGAAGAATCGCGTCGTGCCGAATCCACGCGCAAAGAAATGCGCCTCTATCTTATCAGACGATGTTGGCTGTGCCAGGAGAATCAATGTCCGCAACGTGACGGTCCGCGACACGGGCGACGAGAGAGGACGCGGCGTGTTCGCCGCTCGTCATTTCTTGCCCGGCGAGATCGTTATGATTGGGCTAGTCCAACGCATGGAAAAAGCTAGGGCAATATATACAATTCAAATGGATTGGAATGTTCATGCGCTCTTTGAGGAGCCGACGATATTCTCGAATCACTCTTGTGATCCCAATCTCGCCATCGTGCCTAACCGATTCGGAGCCTATAGTTTCATTGCAATTCGGGAAATCTCGCCTGATGTCGAGGTGACGTGGGATTATGCCACCTCGGAGATCGAGTGCATCGGGGTATCAGCCTGTCTTTGTTCGGCAGCAAATTGTCGAAAAACAGTCGGGGGCTTCCCCAAGTTGCCTCCGGATCATCCGCTGCTCGCGTCAGCATTCTACGCACCTTATCTCCAACGAAACCCTAGGCATTTCCCGAGGGGGATAGGGATGTTGGCAAAGATCGTAGGCTCCTAGCGCCTGGAGACATTACTCACAGATTGAGTTGAATGCCAACCTACGCTCATCCGGCCACACAGCAGGCAAAGGAGACGAGGCCAACAGCAAAAAACAGCGCTCATCTTGGTTGAAGGTCATGGAGTAATGGTCTGCTAATCGCAAAGCTGCCCAGCGGTCTTCATCCTATTACCTCGTCGGCTGATCCAGCTCCCTACGAGTATGCTGCGGCGAAGGGGCTTGCGGCAGTCCGTGCCAATACAGATTCACCCGACGTCAGCTCCTCAACAGAGTCCGGCGTTCAATACCCGCTTATCGGTTGGCGGCGGCTTCCAAGGAGGTAGAAAGCTTTGCTTCGGAGATCGGCCTGCCGATGTTTAATACGCAGCTGACCAGAGGGCTTTTGCCATGAAGATCGATGTTCCGTACCCACCCCAGGAAGTGGCCCATTCGAGAACGTTGCCGGGTAGTTTCTACGCCGATCCCGCCATTTTTGAGGCCGAGAAACAGGGCATCTTCATGAAAAGCTGGCACTACGCTTGCCATGAAAGCGCCCTGTTGGAGAAAGGCGCATTCGTTACGCTGCAAATCTTTGATCAGCGCGTGTTCGTGGTTTGCGAACAGGACGGGCAGATCCGGGCTTTCTTCAACGTCTGTGCTCACCGCGGACATCTACTGCTGGAAGGCCGCGGTGAGAAGAAGGTCATCACCTGTCCGTATCATGATTGGAGCTACGACCTTACCGGGCGGCTGGTAGCAGCTAGGGAAAGTGGCCAGGACAAGAAATTCGTGCGTTCGGCCATCTGTCTGAAGCCTGTCCAAGTGGGTTTTATCGCGGGTTTTGTCTTCGTGAACCTCGACGCGGGCGCCGCCCCGTTCTCAGACTATACTGCCGAGCTGGCAGCAAGCATCGCCAGCGTCATCCCCGACCTGAGCGGCTACAAGGTGCGTGAAGGCGTCGGCTATTTCGGGGGCGACTACGAGTGTAACTGGAAGATCGCGATCGACAACTATCTCGAATGCTACCACTGCGAGACTGCCCACAAGAGCTTTTGCGACATGATGGACGCAAAACGCTCGACTTTCACTCTGCACGATAATTTCATCTATCAGTTCGTCCCTTCCGGCGGGAAAGAGACCAGCGCCGCCTATCCGATTAATCTGGAGGAGGATGCCGTTGACGGACATTTCTGGCTCCTCTTCCCCAACATCATCTTCTCGATCTTTCCGGGCACGAAGAACTTTTCGGTCTCGTGGGTCGAGCCCGTCTCGGCCGAAACTTCCATACGGCGGTTCGTGACGCTCACGCCCGACAACATCTCGAAGGAGCGGGAAGCCGCGCGCTCGAAATGGGGGTTAGACGTTCTGAACGAGGAGGACCGGCAAATCTGCCGCAGTGTGCAAAAAGGGATGTTCCAGCGCGGCTTCGACATGGGCTATTATGTCCTCGATTCGCTGAACGGCAATTTTAGTGAGGACACGGTTCGACAATTCCATCGCATGTACATGCGATGGATGTTTCCCGATGCGGGTGTCAGGACGTGATCGGGGCTATCCTGTGACGACAAATCAGGCTGTCGCAAAGGAGGATCAGGTAGGGCTTGCCATCATGGCGATGGTCTTCACCGACCTCACGCTCTCAATCGCCGATGCTATCATCAAGGTGACGATTTCCGATATGCCGTTATTGCAGTTCATCTTTCTGCGATGCGGCATCACGGTTCCTCTCGTGGTTCTGATCCTCAGGCTGCGCTACCCGCAGGTCCCGCTACGCCCGGTTTTTCCTGCCTGGGCGATCCTGCGAAGCAGTCTGCTCCTGGTCAGCCTGCTGCTCTACTATGCCTCGCTGCCACGGCTCGACTTCTCTACGGCCGCTGCCGTCTATTATACGATCCCGCTCTTCACAACCCTGTTCGCTGCGGCCTGGCTCAGGGAGCCCGTCGGTGTTCAGGGCTGGACCGGGGTCGGGATCGGTTTTGGGGGCGTGCTTCTCATGCTCAAGCCACAAACCGGGGATCTGAACATCTTTGCCTTGCTGCCGCTGACATCGGCGATGCTCTACGCTCTCGGGGTGGTAGTCACTCGCACGAAGAGCCGCGGCGAGCATCCCCTGGTCCTAGCCCTGACATTCAATCTGATTGCTGTTGGCCTCGGTGGTGCCGTCACCTGCGTAGCCGGGTTCGGCGGCACGGCCGAAGCTTTAGACGCTACCGGAAGCCGTTTCCTCGGTGAGTGGATCGCGATGGGCTGGTTCCAATGGGGATTGGTCATGCTTTTGAGCTTGACCATGCTGATCGGCAGCGTCGGAACGGCATTCGCCTATCAGCTCGGGCCGCCTTCGGTCATCTCAACCTGGGATTTCTCATATCTGGCCTTTGCGGTTTTGTGGGGCGTGGTCCTGTTCTCCGAACGCTTGGATGCGGCATCGATATTGGGCATCGCGCTTATTGCTTTGGCAGGCATCATATCAACCCGCCGCCGTCCAGCCCTTCTGTGTTAGGTTATCCTATGAGACGGCGTTTGCCCTGTTGGTAGAGGCATACCGACGCGACGGCAGATCCTACGCGACGAGGTCATGAAGACCGTCGCCTTCAATGAGCACGCTGGAGCGGTCGCGGCTCCCGACGAGGTGATCTGGCGGTTCGTCGACACAACGGCCAGCTGGCGACTTACGGTCACGTGCACGTTCCTGACGCTTGAAACCCGGAGTTACCTCTCCCGCGCCGATTTCGTGGGGCGCTTTGATAAAGTGGTCAGCAGGGCGACTAAAGCCTCGACATCCCGCAAGGTAGCGCGTTCCCACGCGCATTACGTGGGTAGGCCTTACGGTCTCTTCTAGTCCGTTGTAGACGTATGCTGTAGTGGGCCGGGTCTGACGGGCCTCTCAACGTTTAGACTTTGGGTGAAGCACGCAAAGCGGCTGGTATTGATCTAAAACTTCAGATATCGTCTGCATTGGTTTTATGTAGGATAGCAACAAATGTTTTCCTATAGAATACTGATCGTAATATACGCCGACTAACATAGCTTCAGTCGCATACTCCTCGTTACATTTGCCAGGATATCACCGTAAGATTTTGGTGGAGCGTACAAAATGACAGTCGCTGACTCGCAACGCCTGCGCACCATAGCGAAGCAAATCGCCGACGCGAGCTCGCCGGAAGTCCTGGCCAATATCGGCGAAGTGCAGAGACACGCGGAGAATTCTGTATGGGTGGCCGATGCCACCAAGGCGATGAACGCTCGCTATGGCCGCGTGTCGCAGGCCGCGCCGCAGCCGATCGATGAGGGTGTGGAGCCGGCTGGCGGCGGGGCGCCCCATCCTCCAGGCCTACCACCGCCCAGCGGGGCGGGTGGCGCACCAATGCGGCCTCCGCCGCCGATCACCAATGACGAAACCATCGTATTCGCCGTGGGCACGCCGGTCTTCCTCGTCCAGAATAACACCATCGACATCGACAGCGCCCGCGCCGAGGCGACGGCTTGGCGACAGATTCTGACAACCAACGCGCCGCTGCTCAATCGCAGCATGGCTTCGATCGGTCGCGTCGACGTGAGCAATTTCGACAACCCGTTTGTTGGCACGGCCTGGGTTATCGACGACGGTCTGGTGGTCACCAACCGGCATGTTGCCAACCTCTTTGCGGAAACTAGCGGGGCAGGCTTCACCTTCAAACTCGGCTTCGACGCGCGCACGCCGATCGGCGCCGACATCGACTTCCTCCAGGAATACGGGAACACAGTTTCCGATCCTGTGGCAGTTGAGCGCGTCGTCTGGGTGGCACCGGAAAACCTACCCGACATCGCCTTTCTAAAGCTCGCGCAGAACTCGTCGTCCGTCGGTCGAGTGAAGCTGCAGCTTGCCAACGACCCGCCGCGGGCAAAGCTGCCCGTGGCCGTGGTTGGATATCCGGCAAGCGACATCCGGTTCTCGGATCAGCAGCTGGCTAACAAGATTTTCGGTGGCGTCTACGACAAGAAGCGGGTGGCGGTGGGCAACCTGCTCGGCGTCGGCGACGACAACATCACCCATTCTTGCTCGACGTTGGGCGGCAACTCCGGCTCCCCGGTCATAGACATTGGTACCGGGCAGGTGGTGGCGCTGCATTATCGTGGCATTGAATTCATTGAAAACGACGCGGTGCCAATTGACCAGCTCAAGCGCTGTCTTGCCCGCGCACGCGGCCTACTGGAAAACACTGGAGGATTTGTCATGGCCGACAACAGCAGCGGGGGAGGCAATCCAAGCTCTGGACGGGGTGGGATCACCTTCACCGTGCCGCTCAGGATTACAGTCGAGATCGACGGCGCTGCGTCGCCGATGTTTGCTGCGGCCTCGCCGATCGGCCCTACACTAGCTCCTGCCGCCGGTTCGGCCTCGACCACCGCGGCACCACCGCCGGGCAGCCCACCTCCCGACAGGGAAAAGACGCTCGCCGCCATACGCACCGCGCGCGCGCTTCTCGCAAACCGCGAAGATGTCGTTGCGGTCAAACCGGGCTATCGCTTCGAGAATGGCGAGATCACCGACCAGCGCGCGGTGGTGATCGCGGTCAAGCGCAAGATCGACCTCGGCGCACTTGAGTCCCGCGGGGTGATGCCGCTGCCCTCTTACATCGACGGCGTACGGACCGACGTTACGGTTGCCTCGACGGCTGATCTTACGGGATTCAGTGCCGGGGACGAGGCACCGCCGAGCTGGCATACCAGCTACAAGCCGCGGCCTGATCTGCCTCTCACGCGGCGCAAGACGTCGACAAAGTTCACATTACATACCGGACCCGACGCAAGCTGGCCCGTGCTGGGGCCGTTCCTTGCAGCAACGACGAAGTCACTGGTGGTGGCGATGTACGATTTTGGAGCCGTCAACGTGGTGAGCGGCGTTCTCGACGCGGTCAAGACCAAAGCGGAGACGATGTCTCTCGTGTTGCAGATGGGCGGCAAGGTACACGCAGGCGATTTCACCGATTACGAAGCCGTGGATAAGATTCGCGACGAAAAGGGTAGCAAATTCAACTTCGCTCCAGCGAGCGTGGGCAAGACGGGCATCTTCGATTCCGCCTACCATATCAAGGTTGCTGTGCGCGATCGCTCGGCAATGTGGCTGTCAAGCGGCAACTGGCAGAGCTCAAACCAGCCCGACGTAGCGCCGCTAACTAATCCGGGCGATGCGAACGCGCTAAGGCTATACAACCGTGAATGGCACGTGGTGCTTGAAGATAAGGAGCTAAGCCAGCTCTACGAAGCGCACATCCTGCGCGACCTCGAGGAGGCTAAGGGAGCGCCAGAATCGGTGATGGACGAGCCGCTGGTGTGGGTGCCGGCTGACCTGACGTTCGACACGCTCGAAGCGGCGGCGAAGCCGCGTTACTTCCAGCCGATGACGGACACGCGCGAGATCGATGTGCAGCCGATCCTTACGCCCGATAACTACATCGACGTAGTGCTGCCATTCGTCCGGTCGGCGAGACGCACGATCTTTTTTCAGAACCAGAGTTTCAGCACCAAGACCGTGGGCGACAACTACCGCGCACTGCTCGACGCCCTCTTGGCACAGCAGAAAGCAGGTCTCGACGTCCGCATCATCTTCCGTTCTTTCGGCTCGGAAGACCGCGATACGATCAGCAATGCCAAGGACTACGGCTTCGACACAGGCAAGGTCCGCAAGCAGAGGAACTGTCACACCAAAGGCATCGTAATCGACGGCGAAGCGGTACTTATCGGAAGCCACAATTGGACTACAGCCGGAACCGGGTTCAACCGCGACGCCAGCCTGATCTTCTACGATCGTGATATTGCCAAGTTCTACGAGGACATCTTCCTCTACGATTGGGACCGTATCGGACCGGCCAAGATCGACGAGTCGCTGCCAGCCCCTATGATCGTGACCGCGGCCAACGACACAACGCCACATCCCGGCTACGTCGCAGTGCCGCTTTCAGTCATCCTCGGGCGTTGACCAGCGGGCTATTCGAGACTTCGTCAGGGAAGCATTCCGACGACATCGGCCCGGCGACGGGCGGAAAAAGTACTGCATGCTTGCGGGATTTTCCGCTGTCATCTGGCTCGTTTCGCCGAGAAGATGCCCTGACCCAGCAGGTCCGGGCGCAGCGCGATGCGTTGGGCAGCGACCAGGCGGACGACGCCAGATGACCGCCTGCCCTAGCAGCCTGTCGGACTTGAGCGGAGGGCTCGGATGAGATTCAGTTTCATTGATTGATTCCTTCTCGATGAGCGGAGCAACGATGAACAATTTTCGCCAGGTCGACCGCCAGACGGGTTTTCTGCTGCCACCCTCGGTGGATGAATGGCTTCCGGAGCGGCATCTGGCGCGTTTCGTGGTGGAAGTGATCGAGCAGCTGGACTTGTCGGCGATGGTCAAGGCCTACACGGCTCGGGCTCGGCCTCCTATCACCCGAGCGTCCTGCTGGGGCTTTTGGTCTACGGCTACGCCACCGGGGTGTTCTCGAGCCGCAAGCTGGAGCGGGCGACCTACGATTCGGTGGCGTTCCGCTTCATTGCGGCCAACGATCATCCCGACCACGACACCATCGCCACTTTCCGGCGGCGCTTTCTTGCCGATATCGAGCAACTGTTTGTCGAGGTGCTGGCGCTGGCGCGGGAGGCCGGCATGCTCAAGCTGGGCACGGTGGCGTTGGACGGCACCAAGGTACACGCCAATACCAGCCGGCACAGCGCGCAGTCCTATGAGCTTGCGAGCAAGATCGAAGCGCAGTTGCGGGCCGAGGTTCAGGAACTGATGGCGTTGGCGGAGGCGGCTGATCAGGCGGACGTGCCGGACGGCATGTCGGTGCCCGAAGAACTGGCCCGGCGCGAACAGCGCCTGCAACGGATTGCCGCGGCCAAGGCGGCGATCGAGGCACGGACCAAGGAGCGGTTTTTGCGCGAGCAGGCCGAACATCAGGCCAAGCTGCAGGCGCGCGAGGAGAAGGCGAAGAAGACCGGACGCAAACCGGGTGGCAAGCCGCCGCAGCCGCCCACGGCGGGTCCGGGGCCGACGGACCAGGTCAATCTGACGGATGAGGATTCGCGCATCATGCCAGTGGCTGGCGGCGGCTTCGTGCAGGCCTACAATGTCCAGGCCGCAGTGGCGACGGGCAGCCTGCTGGTGGCCTCGAAAAGGTGAAAGGCGAGTGGAACCTGGTGGCCCTGGCCTGGAACATGAAGCGGATGTTCGCCCTCAGCCAAGCCTGAGCCAGCAGCCGCCCTCCCCGTTCCTCAAGAGAAGTCCTGAAACCATGAAATCTTCACGTTCCAATGTGTGCTCAGTCCACTTCGCATGCCCCAGCCCGACAGGCTGCTAGTGCAGGCCGAACTCGCGCAACAATTCCTCACGATAGCGCACGAACCTGGTTTCGCTGCGGTCGCGCGGACGTGGCAGGTCGACGTCGATCAACCGCGCCGCACCGCCTTTCTCCTTGGGCAGGATCAACACCCGGTCGGCAAGATAGATCGCCTCTTCCAGATCGTGGGTGACCATGACCATGGTGACGTTCTCCTCGCTCCAGATGCGAGCCAGTTCTTCTTGCATGCCGATCTTGGTCATGGCATCGAGAGCGCCTAGCGGCTCGTCGAGCAGCAGGATCTCGGGCTGCACCGTCAACGCCCGGGCAATGCCGACGCGCTGGGCCATGCCGCCGGAAAGCTGCCGAGGAAAGGCGTCGGCGAATTCGGCGAGACCGACGAGCGCGATGTAGAAGCGGGCCTTCTCCTCGGCGTCCGCCTTCGCGATGCCCCGCACCTCGAGACCGAAGGCCACATTGCCGAGTACGGTCAACCAGGGAAGCAGGCGCGGTTCCTGGAAGATCACCGCCCGTTCGGCGCCGACACCGTCGACCGGCTTGCCGTCGATCGCGACACGGCCACTGTCGGCGGCCTCCAGCCCGGCAAGGATGCGCAGCAGCGTGGTCTTGCCCGACCCGCTGGCGCCGACGATGACCAGGCATTCGCCGGAACGGACATCGAGGTTGAGCGTACGCAGAACGGCAAGCTGACGTCCGCCGAGTGTGAATGATTTCGACAAGTCGCGGATCGAGACCTCTCCACCGCCTTTGGTGCCAGTCATTTCAGTCCCCAGTCCATCTCAGCTGTCAGTTCGTCTTGGTTTCGCCGCGCCGATACAGAATGTCCGCGGCCTTCAGTTTGCCCTTGGTCAGGCGGCCGTCCCGCTCCAGTACGCTGACCCAGAAGTCGATGTCGCGATCGGTCGCCTGTGCCCCTTCGCGCAGACCAAAGCCGGTCCAGTAACGGGCCAGGTCGCCATTTTCGCCCCGCTTGTCGAGGATACTGGCGAGCACCTTGCGCGCTTCGTCCGGGTTCTGCCTCGACCAATCGGCGGCGCGGGCAGACTGTTCGACGAAGTGGCGGGCAGCTGCCGGGTTGGCGGCGATGAAGTCGCGCCGCAGCACGACGAAGCCGCCGGCGAGCTCGCCCAGCACGTCCGTATCGTTGAACACGCCGCGCACGCCGCCATTGGCGACCAGCGCGCCGGCGAAAGTTGCCTGCCAGTAGCCGAGCCCAGCAATATCCACCTGATGCGAGCGTAAGGTCTGCTCGAGCTGTGGACCAGGCACGACGACGAGGTTGGCGGCATCGGGCGACAGGCCAACGCTGTGCAGTGCTTCGCGCACCGTATAGTCGAGATGGGCGCCGAGCGTGTTGACCGAGATGGTCTTGCCGGCAATATCGGCGATCGATTTGATCGGGCTGTCCGCGAGCACGTAAAAGACGCTTTTCACGTCCTTGTTGATGCCGTTGCTCGGATAGGCAGCGACGAAGTCATTGCCGCCGGAGATCGAGTTGATCACAGCGGCCGTGGCTGCCGAACCGAGATCGACGCTGCCGGAGGAAAGTGCAAACAACGATTCCGGGCCGCCGGTGGCGTAGCCGACATTCTCCAGCTCGACACCGAGGTCCTTGTAGTAGCCGAGCTCGTCGGCGAGCTCATGCGGGGAGATGCTGCCGCGGCTGGCGAGGTAGCGGAATTTGACGGCTGTGGCTTGCGCAAAAGCGAAACGGGGCAGGCCGGCGGCGATGATGCCGGCGGCAACGGGGGCGCTTGCAAGCAGGGAACGGCGCGTGATTTTCATGATCCGGTCTTTCCTAGGATGAGAGGAGGGGCTGCTCAGTTGACAGGATTGCTCCAGCGGCACAGCCGCCGCTGCAGGATAACCAGAACCTGGTTGGCGATCAGGCCGAGGCTGGCGAGGATGACGATCGCCGCGAACATCAGCGGGATCTGGAAGTTGTACTGCGCGTTCATCACCTGAAAGCCGATACCTTTGTTGGCGCCGATCATTTCGGAGGCGATCAACAGCAGCAGCGCCGTGGTAGCGCTCAGCCTCAGCCCGACGAAGATCGACGGAACGGCGCCCGGAAGCACGACACGGCGGAACACGGTGAGGCGCGCAGCACCATAGACGCGGGCCATCTCGAGCAGCTTCGGATCGACTTCCTTGACGCCGCTGATGGTGTTGAGCAGCAGCGGAAACAGCGTCGCCCAGAAGATGACGAACACCTTGGAGGCCTCGCCCAGGCCGAGCAGCAGGATAAACACCGGGTAGAGTGCCAGCGCTGAGGTCTGCCGGAGAACCTGCAGGATCGGATCGAGCGCCGTTTCGACGGCCCGCACCTGGCCCATGATCAGGCCGAGCGGAATGGCGACGACGACCGCCGCCACGAAGGCTAGGCCAGCGCGTTGCAGGCTGATGGCGATGTCGCCGAGCAGGCTGCCGCCAGCGAGACCCTTCCAGAGCGCTACCAAGATCGTATCGATCGGCGGCAGCACTGCTGCGTTGACAAAGCCGCTGCTCGCCGCCACCTGCCAGAGCGCCAGGAAACCAAGAAGCAAGCCATAACGCGACAGGGTCCGCGCCGTGGACCGGGCGGCCGCACGCAAGGCCTCCGCGCCGAGGCCGTTACCGCCTTGATGGGAGCCTATGTCGACCGAGCGCTCGATGTGCTGCAAAGTCATCGTCTTGCCTTTCGCTTCAACGGGTCATTCGGCAGCCAGCACAGTCGAACGAGCGACCGTCCACGGGTTCTCCGGCCGCCTGAGGCCGAGGTTCTCGCGCAGCGTCCGGCCTTGGTAAGCCGTGCGGAACAGGCCGCGGCGCTGCAGCTCCGGAATCACCAAATCGACAAAATCGTCGAGCGCGCCCGGCAGCCACGGCGGCAGGATGTTGAAGCCGTCGGCCGCCTCATTGGTGAACCATTCTTCCAGTTGATCGGCCACCTGCGTGGCGCTGCCGATGACTGTGTAGTGGCCTCGCGCCGTCGCCACCCACTGGTAGAGCTGGCGGATCGTGAAGTTGTGCTCGTCGGCAATCTGGCGGATCAGCGCCTGACGGCTCTTCATGCCTTCCGTTTCCCTGCTCGGTGGCAGCGGTCCGTCGAGCGGATAGCCGGTGATGTCGAGCGTCTGGCCGGCCAGCGCGTTGAGCAAGGCGACGCCGTCCTCGGGCAGGATGAGACCGGTCAACTGCTCATATTTGGCGCGGGCTTCTTCCTCGGTACGGCCGACGAAGGGTGCCACGCCAGGCATGATCAGCACTTGGTCGGGATCGCGACCGACGCCCGCCACGCGCGCCTTGATGTCGCGGTAGAACTCTTGTGCCGTCTCGAGCTTTTGATGAGCGGTGAAGATCACCTCGGCCGAATGCGCGGCCAGCCCGCGCCCATCCTCGGACTGCCCGGCCTGCACCACCACCGGATGCCCCTGCACAGGGCGCGGCACGTTGAGCGGACCCTTGACGCTGAAATGCGCGCCCTTGTGATTGACGTCGTGCAGCTTGTCCTTGTCGTAGAAGCGGCCCGACTGCTTGTCGCGGATGAAGGCGTCGTCCTCCCAGCTGTCCCACAGCGCCTTGACGGTCTCGACATGTTCATGCGCCCGGGCATAGCGGTCGGCATGGTTGGGCTGGACATCGCGGTTGAAGTTCTGGGCGGTCTCGTCGCCGGCCGAGGTCACCACATTCCAGCCGGCACGGCCGTTGGACAACAGATCAAGCGACGCGAATTTGCGCGCCAGCGTATATGGCTCCTCATAGGTGGTTGACGCGGTGGCGATGAAGCCGAGATGCGTGGTGAGCGGCGCTAGGGCTGCAAACAGCGTCACTGGTTCGAAACCGGCGATCTTGGCATTGCCGCCCTCGCGGGCGCCGAGCCCGACCGTCAGATTGTCGGCGAGGAAATAAGCGTCGAACAGGCCGCGCTCGGCGGTCAAAGCAAGCTGCTTATGGAATTCGAAGCTCGTGGCGCCGTCGGCCGGCGCGTCGGGATGGCGCCAGGCGGCAATATGCTGTCCACCACCAGGCAGGAAGGCGCCAAGCTTGATCTTTCTGGATCTGCTGGAGCTGGTCATGGCTGAGTCCTCCGTTCAAACGGCTGCTTGGGCATCAGGCTGCAAGGCCGACGCCGTGGGTCGCGCCGACAACGCGGGAAACTTCGGCAACCGCCTGTCGCGCGCGGGCCTGGATGGCCTCCGACGCCGGCATGCCATTGGCGAAGTCCTTGTCGGAGGCGTAGATCGCCGTCGGCATGGTCAGCGCCTCGAAGAGGCCGAACAGCGGCCGCAGCTGATGCTCTACGATTAGCGAGTGCCGCTCTCCGCCGCCCGTTGCCGCGAGAATGACCGGCTTGCCGCGCAGCGAGGCCGGATCGAGCAGATCGAAGAAATGCTTGAAAAGCCCGGTATAGCTGCCCTTGAAGGTCGGCGTGCCGACCACCAGCACATCCGCGCCCAACACTTGTCCGATGATGCTGCGCGCGGTCAGGTCGAGATTGCCAATGCTCCGTGCGGCGGGGAGCGAGGGACCGAGGTCTTCAATGTCGAATACACCCGAAGTCGCCCCGATGTGGTCCGCCACCTCGCCGACTATATGACTGATGAACGCGTTGGTCTTCGACGGCCGCGTCAGATTGCCCGATATCCCCACGACCAGCTTTTTTGTCATTTCGGGCTCTCCTTCGATGCGCGCTTTCAATTAAGATTACCGATTTTGTAGAATTAAATGAGCGAGAAGATTTCAAAAGCAACCGGAAGGCGGGATTGAAATTGCGCCGCAACGCCGTTCATTGGTTCAGCGGATGCGGGCTTCGGGCCGTTTTGACTGCTCCGCAGCAGCGACATCTGCCTGAATGATGGAACCCGAAAACATTGTCCTTTCGGGACTTGCTCCATTCGAGAAATTCTACGATGCTTTTGGGAACAATTCGCGTAGCGGACACGACGACCGCAACAGTCGGTGCTGAGAAGGTAACTAGGCGAGCAGGCCGCACCTGCATTCTCGCTATTGTCCCTATGGGCTAGGCCGCGCCACCCGCTTCCCTAGCGACGTCGACCTTGCCATTGCGCCGCAAGGAGGTCCGCAGCTGATGCACCTGGTAACGTGTCGGGCGTAAACGGCACGTTGATATAGGCACGTCCGTCCGGCTCGGGTCGCGCGTGCACACCGCATTCCCTGAGCAGATCAAAGGCTGTCCGACCCAGAATGAGCATATCATCGTGGCTAGCCCAGCTTCCCCGGTTTTCCCATAGAGAGCGTAACTGTGACACGAGGGTGGTGACGGCAGAAACGAAAGCCGGGTCCTCCTTCGGGACCTCCAGCGCAACCTCGGGGAGTTCTTCCTCTGCCATGCCGTCAAGATGGCCAAACAGGTAGGAAGCCATGCGTAAAGGCTCCAAAACGACCGACTTCCTGAAAAACCCGCTCCACATCTCCGTGGGTCCGGTAAGATCTGATAGCATCGCGGGCCTTGATGCGCGCGTCCTGCAGGCGAACAGCGAGATTGTTCCGGAACCGCTGCTCCTCGTTCCTCGCAAATCGAGCAGATGCTCGGCATACGGCGTATTCACACCAAAAGGCTTGGGAGAATTGCTGCTCGTAAAGGCGCATGTAACTAGCTGGCGTCTGGTCCAGAAGGATACCGGGGAACTGCCGCTCACGGTCGGCATGTTCCGCCACATGTGCGCATTCGTGAGCGATGATCGCCAAAGCAACACGGAAATCCTCAGGCTCATGCTCCTCAAGTGCAAGGCAACATACGGGACCAGCTGAGAACACTAAATGCGTCTTCACGGCATCGCCGCGCTTGACCACGATGGATTTGCCGACTCCTACCAATCCCTCGTCATTGGTCCGCTCTTCAGGCCCAAGACCCTCGACGCCTCGATCGAGCTCCCGCAAGGCCTCGTCATAGTCCATCGCGATCGTAACACCGTCGATGGTGCTGATATCAATATAGCGCCCGACCTCATGGATAAGCGCCAACATTGCATGGGCCAATGCCTTCGCGGCTTCCTCGTTGTCGAAACCGCGGACGCTCACGGAGATGTTCGGGAGCGTTGAAGGGGTCTCGTCTTCTTCGGTTTCACAGATCGTATTTATGGCCGACCCCCAAGATGGCGCTGTGAAGCGGCATGTACTTACTCGCGCGCCCGAAATTAAGGGTGCCGTTGCAATTATTTTCATCTACCTCCAACTCGCATCGCTGGCGACTGAGCCTGCTGAAAGCCCTATCGCCTCCGGCTCCATTGACATCGGCGCGTCAGAGCGAACTTTGGAAGTGCCAAAGCTGGTGATGAAACGCTTCGGCTATCCGTCAATCCTGGAGCCGGACAAGCAAGACCTTGCCGTCGGCGAGCATATTGTCGTGTTCATGTGTCGAGACACGCGCGGATTGCAGTTCCGCACGCCAGGCGCCAACTTATGCTCACATGCGCGGGAGCATCCCGTTGTCGGTCGGCAAGCGCCCGCCGAGGAGATTTGCGTGCCTTCCGGGCGATGCAACTCCAGGTTAGGGAGGAATTGCAAGAAGCTCAAGACCGCGCCAGCAAATGTTTCCGGGCAGACTGCTCGCGTCAATTCCCATTCGCATAAAGGGGTAACGAGCAGAAGCCGCCTATGTCGGCCACATCCGGGAATTGATCGATAAGTACCTCCTTCGCTTCAGACTCGGATCGAATGATGCGGAGTTGGACCGGGTCAAGTCGATGCATTCAAACGGGTTTATGCTCACTGTTCCAAACACGCTTCTTCCTCCTGGCAACTGTTCTGGAACCCTGTCTGGCTAGCCAGCAACTGGGAAGTGTCGCTTACGCTTCCGGTTCCCACCGAGGGCGGAGCGAGCGACCCTCGGCGGCAAAAGAGCAGCATTAGTCAGCAAATGCCACCAAACTCAGATGCTGATTTGTCAAAGAGCAAACTCGCTTTCCCTGTCTAAATTCTAAATCGAATTGGGCGCAGTCTTTGGGAGCGGATGCCTGGCCAAGTCATCCAGTCGCAGCAGGTGTATCGAACCGTCGGACTTTGCTAGTTCTTCGACTTCTGCACGGAAGCCGTTGCGGCTGAATAACAGATAGTGCTTGCCTTTTTTCCCTGCGCCATAGGTCGTCTGCTCCGAACGATTTCGCAGGGTTTCGAGCATCGCAAGATCCATCGCCACCGAGCGCCACTTGCATTCGCCGTAAAAGAAGGAGCCGTTCAGGGTCCGACCCGCGACGTCGATGTCAAAGTCCGCATGGCCCCAGACGCTTCCGACCTCCATCGCGGGAGAACCGAGAGATTCCTGAGCGTTCGCGCGGGCATGATCCACGCACATGCGTTCGAACGCTCCGCCCATGAATTCAGGCAGCCTGGACTCGATCACGTCTTGGTATAGCCGTTCGCCAAAGCCGCTGTTGATCGCAGACAGGTTCGGACGGACGAAGTGATGCCAGAAGGCCATCAGGGGGTCATTCAGCGTGTAGCGGCGATTCCTCGCCTTCTCGCTTGCGTCCAAGGACTTGTTGACGTTTACGAGGTCGAGCCTCGAAAGCTTCTGGATGTAGGGAGGCAGGCTTCCTGCATCCACCCGAAGCCTTCCTGCGATCTCGCTTGATGTCGTACAGCCGTCCGCGATCGCGGCCGCGATGCTTGAATACATGCCGGGGTCCCGCAGCTCGTTTTTGAGCAACGTCATAGGTTCGTCCAGCAGTGCGCCTGTTTCCGTCAGGAGCAGGTCCACCACATTTTGCCTAAGGCTCTTCTCCGGGTCGCAGAGCTGCAGGTAGTGGGGGATTCCCCCGAAAATGCCATAAGCCTCGATGGCCTGGCGCGAATCGTAGTCTGGAAAAAACAAGGCGGCGTCCCGCAACGGAAGCTGTTTCACCTCAAGCGTCATCGTCTTGCGGCCATAAAGCGGGTTCCGTTCTGCCAGCAATTCCTCCATCTGCGCGATCGCCGAACCGCAGATGACCAGCTTGAGGTTCCCTTTCCGGGCGGCGCCGCCATCCCAGAATTTCTGGAGGATCGAAGGCAGTGCCTGCTCTTGGTCGACGATATATGGAAACTCGTCGATAATCACGGCAAGCCCTCTGCGGCCGCTGCCGGCGGCGCCCGCCACATAGTGGAGCACCCCCTCCCAAGACTCGATAGCTTGGAGCAGCGGATCGCTTCCAAGGACACGTGCCGTTTCGCCTTTGAAAGCTTCGAGGTTCAAGGTCGACGAGACGCGCGTCGCTTGGAAATAGATTTCGTTTGTCCCGTCTACTGCTTCCCGCAGCAGCCGTGACTTCCCGATCCGCCGCCTGCCATAGGCCACAATCAACGATGGCCGAGGAAGGGCAAGTTCCTTGCGGATAAGTTCAAGTTCGCGTTCCCTGCCGACAAACCTCATCATCCGCCCCCTAGCATAATCACGATTAGCATAATTACGTTTAGTATAATCACGATTATGCTAATTTCAAGCGCGCCATTGATCCCGGTCTTCCGCCCGGCATAACAGTCGCCTCCTCAGCGAGTTTCAGTACGCGAAGAGGTATGTGCCCTCCTATGATCAGAGCGTGCCAGCCCCGGCCCCGTGCCGACTTTTTCCTGAATTGCATCGGGTGATATTAAGTGGGCCGGGAGGGGTTTAACGGTTGGTGGCTTTTGCTACCTAACGCTGCAAAAGAGGCGCTCGGAATTCAATCGGACGTGGGTTCCGGACGGCACCAGGGGTTCTTGGGCAGAAGAGCGGCCTCGGCCTCTCAGACGGGAAGACTGTCTCGTTCGGTGTTGCTTGGGATCGACGTTTCGGGGGATTTGATCTCCGGCGGTAGGACAGGCAATTATAGCATCCGGCAGGGCGTACAGCAGGAGCGAACGAACCATGATCTTGTATACCTATTCACTAGACGTTGAGCCGAACGAAGGCCGCTGGAAAGACCCTGGAACCCCGGGCTTCTTTTTTGCGGAACTGGACGAGGTGCGGCAGGCCGTCATCGAACTCCGCCGCGAAGTCACCTCGAATGAGGACGACGAACCTTCATGGAGTCCGGTTCGCATCGAGCGGATTGAAATCCTCGCTCCGACAGCGCAGAGCGTCCTGACCCTACTCAACGATGGGATTGGACCGCTGATCCAGCGCTATGAGATCGTGGAGACCATTGCGTGAAAGTGATGGTCAAAGGATCGCTCGGCTAGGGGTTCGCGGCGGGCGCCCCATGCATCCATCTGCGGAACGACTACGCCCTGGTCGATCTCTGCTTGGCATACGCCCTGACTTGCGCTCACGCGACGAGAGGCAGAATGCCACCTGGACGAGAAGCTGCTGCGCGACCTGAGTCGGCAAGCGGGTTTCCCTAAGCTCAGCGAGGCGGATCGACTAGCGGTGACCCCTTGGATTCACCAGGCGGACCCCGCGCAGATGGCGCTCCAGCCAAGATGCGACCGTATCGGCATTTCGATCCGGCCTCATGTTGACGCAATTGCTCCGACATGAGATTCCGGTAATAACGTAAATATGAGGGAAAAGTGACGGGCACGCGCACGATCGACTTCGAAGGAAAGACCTACGTCATCAATGGAAAAGGACAGGTCAAGCACGATGGAGGCAGGCACAACGTCTACGAAATCCACTGCGGAGCGGAGCGTTTCGAAAACATTATAATGCCGACCGGCAGGGCGATCGTTGAACACCTGCGAAGAATTGGAGGTCCGAAGCCCCTCGGCGAAAGGCCCCCTTCAATACAGTCGACGTCGCTGTCGCCAGCGGAACCGAACGAAGCGATGCTTCGCGAGATCACAGCGCCGATCCTCGCTTATTATCCGGCCGATAAACGGAGCGATCCATTTCTCAGCCGACACTTCGCGAACACGCTTACAGGCGTCGCATCACTCATGAGCGGAGGATTCTCAGGAACAGCAACAGAAGCCATTCTCGAAGCCCATCGCATCGCAAAAATCACGCCGGGGCAATACGACACAACGGGAGCCTGGAAACACGAAGCCATCGAGCGCATCGTCATGAAGCTCATTGACGTCCAATTTCCCGCACAATCTCCGAAACGGCGTGGTCGGCTGCCGAAGACCGGCGTAGCGATGTCGAATGCCGAACGGCAGGATGCCCTTCAAAAGCGTCGCAGACAGGCTGTAGAAAAGGTCAAAGGCATCAGGACCGCGATCGAAGAAATCGAAAAGGCGACACGATGGCTGGGCCAAATCGCAAGTAGTCAAGACGAACCGAGCAGGCGCGACGTCAGTCTGATTCATCACAGACTGAACTCAGCCTGTGATGCTCTCAAAAAACAAGCATCAGCGGACTAGGACACGGTTTGCTTTAATGATGACGCGGCCGCCATCTTGTTCCGTGATCTTCATCGTCGGACCGGACGCCCGGAAATCTGCGATTACGCAACCCGGGAAAACGCTATCAGCGCGAGCGCAAAATCCCTGTTTGTGCTCGGTCGCAAATGCGGATCACCCTGTCGATTGCGGTCATGTCGTCCCGTGGCTGCCCTGATGCGGGCCTCCCCGCTCCAGACATCGGGGCCTACCATTGCTGGGAGTTCAGGCATGGCGGTTTTTGCTGCCGAATGCCGCTCCAAAGGTATGTCGAGGGTTGAGCGATCGGTTGCCAGGTGGATTCCGGAATGTGGTGCCGGAGACGATTCCGGTGACATTCACTGTCAATATTCAATGCCTCATGTTAGGGGCGCGCTCGATGCCGTTTCAGTTCATGACGGGGTAGATGCCGAATACTCTCATTCAACATCCTTCAAACGGCACGTATTATTTCGGGAGGGTCGAAGAAAAGAACGTCAGGGGAGTGGCAATTCCAGGCGCACCCATCGTCCTAAAACTCGGGCGCCACCGTCACATCTGGGCGCGACACAAAGCGGAGGTCCTCGCGTGCGGATACGTTGAGGAAGGCGACGTTCCGAACGTCGCCGCTATCGTCTGCCCCGGCTCGCCAGTGTATTGCGAGTTCGGCCACATCCGGGACGTGCGGGTGACAGTCGTCCGCACAAAAATCGGGATTGCCGTCCTCGAGCACAAGATTCGCGGCGATGATATCCATTATTCGGTGGTAACGGCTTTCGCGCAACGAAACCCACACGGGACCCGGATAGGTTCTATTCTTGCGCACGTGCCGCTGACTGATTAGAGAAGGCCGCAGAAAGCGAAACGCCCAGGGAACCTGCATAGGCTCCACGGGCGTTCGTTAAAATTTCGACAGTAGAAGCGCTTCCTTAGCTCAAGGGGTTGGAAGCCACCCGAAGTGTCCTGTCACAAGCTTCCTGCACAACTTGGTCGTCCTAGCGAGCGGGCGCTGAAACAGGGGCCGATGCTCGTTATGCTCTTTACGACAACCGAAACCATAGCGATCTCGGTAGAAAAGTCAATCGCCGGCGCGACCTTTCCGCGACCTTTCATCGTCCTCAAGCATCCGGCGCACGATCCAAGATCACCAAGGCCGCATCATCCCGAGATGCTCGAAACCTTGCCGACCGCGCGCCAGTTCCTCCTGCATGGAAATCTTGGTCATGGCGTCGAGGGCGCCGAGCGGTTCGTCAAGCAGCAGGATCTCGGGCTGCACGGTCAAAGCGCGGGCAATGCCGACACGCTGCGCCATGCCGCCGTAAAGCTGCCTCGGGTAAGCCCCGGTGAATTCGCTGAGGCCTACCAGCGCGATGTAAAAGCGCGCCCGCTCCTCGGCTTCCGCCTTCCCCAGGCCGCGCACTTCGAGACCGAAGGCTGGGACTCCGGTCTGTCTAGGCGATCCACTCGAACCGCTGCTTCAACCTGTTCAGCGCCGTGTTGTAGGGGACCACGCGCTCGTATTGAAGGCGCCCGACTCCCCGGCGCCTCCGCACGTTGCATGGGACGCGTTCTCGGCGTGATGAGGCCCCTGCATCCGCCGAATATCCGAACGCAATTCACGGGCCGTCAAGTTATGTTGAGATATCGGAGGATAGATGGGAATCTGCTGAGGTCGAGTTTGGATGGACACTAAGGAATTCAGAGGCTTCGGAAAGCGTGCTGACAATGTCGGCAAGGCAAGACAGATCAGGGCCATTGTCGCTCCACCCCCAAGGCGAACTCCAGCGGACTACGGGTTCTACGCGGTGCTTGGTCTGCTGGTCTTTGCCACCATCGGATTCGTCGGCCTTATGCTGAAACGTCCAACCATGGCAGCTGAGAAGACGGCTGCCGTCAGAGCCGTCGTGGAACTGCCATATGACGGCGGTTTGGTTACAGAGCCGACTCGCGTCGATCGGGCGGCGGAGCCTGATGTGAGGTATATGGTTCAGAAAGTGGCTTATGAAGGTGCTGGCGTCGTCAACGTGGTCAGCTCACGCAGCAGCGCCAACACTGGCATCTGGTTCACGCAGGCCAAGTACGACTGCAACAAAGGAACGCTTTTCGACCTTGCTGGTGGCGAGAGTCAGGCCGCTATGTCGACCAAAGGCGCGGACTACAAGTGGAGCTATCTGGTGGACGGCTCCTCGGCAACGATGGTAGCGCGGTTCGCTTGTTCCAAGGCGGGGTTGAAGCTGTACGTCGCGGGTAGAGTGATCGGTTGGTGATGGTCCCGGCTCAGACCCCGAGATCGTGGACGCGGTTCGTAATCACATGCAGCTGGTCCTTTGCTTCCTGCATTTCGCCTATGGTGAAGCGCCGCCGACTTCCGTCATGCATCACGCAGACTACCGCAGCTTCCTCGCCGCGCCATGGATTTGCCGAGGCCGACGACAAGCCGTGCGCTAAACAGTTTCGAAGGGTGGCCACTTCCTCGATATCGGCGAATAGCTGCGCCAGCCTCGGGTCACCGCGGTCGGCTTCCGCATGACGCCATCGGGCAAGCACTGGGGTTTTCGTTGGGACCTTGCCCTCGGCCGTATGGATCGCAGCAAGGCGCTTGCGTATCGCCGTTTCAAGAAAGCCCCAAAGCAATAGAAGTTCGCCGACCGTCGCCATCAGGTCGCGCATGGTTGGGCCAGGTGGCGGGGTGTCAGTCATTCGGCTAGATTTGCATGGGAATGGTGGAGTTGGAAGGTTGAGGGCAGAGCGCAGCCAAATCCAGCGCAGAGTTCAAATACAACTACGCGCAATAGGCGGCCTTAAGCCCCCTAGGCCCATACTGCCGGTTGGTTCCATAGGGGTCTGCTTCTAGAGGCGGCATGACCACCGCTTCTCGTTGAGGTATTTCGACTGGTACGCCCGCCGATCTCGCGTGGCACGAGACCATCGAATGAAGAGCACCTGTGAATTGCGTTCGGATATTCGGCGGATGCAGGGGCTCACCATGCCGGGGACGCGTCCCATGCAACGGTGACGTGCATGAAGGCCGCCAGCACCCCCGCATGGCGGACCGGCCCGGTCTTTCTGCAGGCTATCAAGGATCGAAGCCAGGCGGTTGTCGATGGTCGTGGCGCGTGGGTCGTGCTCACTGCATATCGATGAGGTCGATAACATCGATAGCAGGAAGAGGTCGTGGTTCTCACCACCGAGTGCTGCAGGCTCTTTTGCTCCGAAAATAACCGCGGGCTTGACGTCCGGCGGGCTCACAAGTCTGCGCCGGCCGGCTACAATTCGAGGACAGAGCAGGAGCGAATGAACATGTCGACGGCAATGGTGGAGTACACCGACAGAACGCCTTCCTCAGGCGAGGAGAATAGGCTTGAATTGCTTCGGGAAATGGTCAGGGACTATGCCGCCAATGAGATGGTCGATATCAAAGCGCCGCAATTCCTGTGGCCGATACTGTCCCCATTGGAAATCGGGCTGACTTCCGAACTCGGATGGGAACTCGGGCCAACACCCGACCATCAGAAATATGGCTGGGATGGCTCCTATGGCTGGGTCATCGAAGCCGTGAAGGAGATCTATCCTGTATGGAACAGTGTCGAAGAAGAATTCGGCTGGGGCGCGATGCTGAACATCGAAAAACCCAACATTACGGAGGCGATCGCTCGTCCTGCAGGAGCAGAATTCATCGGCCTTGAAAGGATCGAGAATGCCCGCAAGCTCAGGAGCGCAAAGGGGACGAATTGGTACCGGAAAGTTTTGGATTTCCAGTTCGCGGATCGATGAATTCTATCAATTCGCTGAGACTGCTGGTCCTGAACACTCCTTCGTCGGATGCAGTGTCGATTGACATGCAAACCTTGGTGCCGTTCTCGTCGATATGAACCTTACGACCCTCTAACATGCGCGCATATCTGTCATGCTCCTCCCGGAAATGCAGTATAAGCAGGTTCCGGAGCACAGCGTTCCGAATGGCGGCTAGAACTTTTCCAAGCCCTTCGGGGGCGAAGCCGCTCTCCTCGCTGCTGTCGTCAAGCTTGACGTGGAAGAACAACTTTCCTTGCCGAGCTTCAATTAGAATGTTCAATTCACGCTTCCTATGACATAAAGTGGCCTACCGAGAAACAGTAAACATTTCGCGACGAAATCCGAATTTTCGCTGGGAAAGCTTACTTGTGATGTCGCATACGCCCTGCCTTAGGCCTTCGGCAATCCGAAAAATCCCCGTCAACTATCCCAGTTAGTTCGCCAGCGAACCAGTCTCCACTTTGACTGCAAGTCGGTATCATTTGCCATTTGCCCCACCTCTCGCGGCACCCTGACCAAGAAGACAAGGATTTCGATATCGCGATCGAAGAAGTTCGGATCCTATCGAATTTGATGAGTTTTCCTAACCATATCTCAATCCTTTGCCGTCAAAACGCCGCTCCCGGCACCAAGCCTGCCGGAAAAAAGGAACCGAATTCCATGATGAAATTCATATCGATAGTTGGGCAGGACGGCCGTAAAGCCAGAACTTAAGCCATCGGTATGATTCATGCCGATGGCAGACATCGGCTTCGGTTCGCCCTTCCCCAGCTAGCCTGTTTATCTAGCCAGGAAGGATCGTAGTCATGAGCAAACAGCTCGCCTCTAAACATTTTTCTCCCAACGGACAGATGATCTGCCGCTGGCTGAGCAGGCGGCACCCGCTGCCGTATCGCGATGTTTGCTCAACGCGTTGGCCGCCCCGGCGGACGGTCGCCAGGTCCGCCGGATCCTCTGACCCACCGGCGTAACCTTCTCCAAGATTTTCTTTTGACACGCTCCGCTTTGACGCCGTATTCGCCGCTCCGGTTGCGGACCCTTAATGGACACGCGCTTAAGCGACCATTCGAGAGGACAATTTCATGTTCGCGAAGAACATATCGATAGCACTGCGGGAAGTCCGCAAAGCACAGAACTGAAGCCCCCGGTATGTTCCGCCGGGTTTCAAGCCCGGCTTTTCGGCCCTCCCCTTGATCGATGGATGACGTGGCGGTTTCCCGTGACGGCTTGCGTGAACGTTTCCATGACCGGAAGGTCGGGTCTGGTTCCGCCTGCTGTCGGAATCCTTCCCGTCGCCTGCGGTCGGCTCATCAATGCGTACGTCGCCTGTTGGCGGGGCGCTCCGATTGTCGCAAGGGAAACGAAAATGCGCTGCCATAACCTCCTGCTCGCCGAAGCCTTGAAGACATCCTTCCACGGATTCAGCTTCCGTTCCGACGCGCTCGCCAACCATCAGGTGGCCGAGGTCCGCAGCTCGTCCGGGGGCTGGTCTATACCGATGCCGCTCCGCGTGACTGGGGCCGGGATGCCCCTGCGGTAGACGTCGAGGACAGCGTAGCCAACCGTGTGCCGCGGCCAAGGAAGCGCGGCTCCAAGGTAGGCGCCGTAGTCGATCCGTTCCGTCGCAGGACCATTCGGTTCGACAGTGGCCTGGAAGAGGTCGCACTTGTTGTCCTCATCACCCTCCCCGAAACCCAGGAGATTTGCGAACAGCAGAAGGCGGAATACATCCAGCACGGCGAGAAGCGAAAACATTACTTCGATATCTTCCAGCGACAGGCATCCCGCAGGATTGCCTACGCGGTCAAGTACGAGGAGGACGTGGATGACGACCTCCGAGAAACGCTCCGGCTTGTCTCTGAACAACAGGGTGATCGGTTCGCCGACGAGTTCCGGATCCTGACCGAGAAAGACCTGACACTGACGCAGATCGAGAACGCCAGGGAAATCCTGGCGTATGCGTCCGACTTCGACTTCGAAGGCCAGGCGCTCGTGACCGCTGCGCTGCAAGGGCTTCCCGCGCGGGTCCTGCTCGCCGACGTCGTCCGCGTGACAGGCTTGGGTGAACGCGGGCGACGCGCCGCTGTGGCCTTGGTCCAGAAAGGACTCCTGAAGGTTCCGGCGAACGTCCGGCTGGCCGACAACGCGCTCCTCGTCAATCTCGCGGCACGCGAAGTGCTCCGTTAATTCAATCCTTACGGGAACCCAATAAAGGCGAAGGAAAACAAGATAATGGGGGCGTGCGTGAAACTGATGAACCCGGCGGTGTTGGCGGGAGGCTACGAAAGACCTCACCTATTTGGCCGCCACGACAGGCTCGTCATCGACAGTCAGTCCTTCAGGGTCGAGCGCAAGGTCAAGGACTCGCACGTACTGCAGCCCGTGACCGGCGACCTGATCGCCGAGGACTTCTTCGTCGTAAAGACGGACAAAGAGATCAACGGCCTGATCCGTTCGAAGCGCATTCGCATCGACGAAGGCTATTATTCTAAGGCCCTCGGCATCCTGCGGGTACGGTTCGACGACTCCGACCTCAGCGATCTTTCGGAAGCGGATCTCAGGACCGTCGCCTGGAAGAAGGAGTGGTGCGTTCGTTTCTTGGACGCCGCGGCAAACGTCGAAGGGCATTGGCGACCTCGCCGCACGATCGATGATTGCGCGCGTTTCATTGAGGAGAACGCGGACCGCATGGATCGCTGGTACCTCGACACATTCGGAGAGCGACGGCGGCCCGGCCGGCGACTCCCAGGCGAAGTGCGGAAGGCATTCGATTACCCAAGCCCTCCCTCCCTAAAGAAATGGATGGCAAAGTTCATTGCGGGGCACTGCCGCATGGACAGCTTCCGTCCGCGCTACTCGAACTGCGGAAACCGGGATCAACTCGACCCCCGCGCCGCCGCGGTGATTGCCGTTGAAGTCCAAAAGTTTGCCAGCATCCTGAAGCCCAAGCTGGCGGACATCTGCCAGAACGTTGAGCTGGCCTTCCACGAAATCAACAAAAGGCTTCCGCCGCAACAGCATGTCTACGCCAGCGACAACGCCATTCGCCGCAGGATTCATGCGCTCGACCCCTTTATGGTCGACGCCGGCCGTGAGGACAGCGACTACGCTCTTCGGAAATACACACCGGTCGGTAGGGGGCTTTCGGTCACCACCGCGTTGGGCCGGGTCGAGATGGACGACTGGGAAGTTGACCTCCACACACTCATCGAGCGCTCCGCGATCTGGAAGGCCTTGACGCCCGCGCAACGAAACCTTGTTCCTCGCATCCGAATGGCATTTACGGCGGGCATCTGCTGCGCGTCCCGCGCCATCGTCGGGTTCAACCTTTCCATCAACAGTCCCTCAACTGCCACGACGAAGCCGGCGCTCAGGTCGGTAATGGTCGACAAGACCGAATTGGCGGCTGCGGCGGGCGCAAAGGCCTCTTGGCATATGCATGGCCGCCCCACCTATGTGGCGACTGACGGAGGACCGGCGTACGGCAGCGAATTCGATGACGCAGCGATGCGCGCTAACGTCAGTCGTGTGATCCCAGAGCAAGACCCCCGCATGCGCGGCACGGTCGAAGCCTTTTTCCGCTACATGAAGCGCCTTTGCCGCTACTTCGCCGGACGAGCGTTCGCGAACGTTGTCGAACGGGGAGACTATCCGGCGGAACAGCTCGCGGCGCTGACGGTCGGAGAATTCTACAAGACCCTCATCGTGTTCATCGTCGACTATTACCATCTCCGCCCCCACCGTGGCCTCGAGGGCCGGACGCCGTACGGCAAGTGGATGGAGCTTGAAAAGGCTGGCCTGCCGCCTGCCCCATCCAAGCAGCAACTGGCCGTTGCCTTCGGGCTGCGGCGCAAGGATCGCAGCATCAGCAAGCACGGCGTCGAGTTTCTGGGGATTTCATACAACTCGCTGGAACTCGCTCGTCTCTATGCTCTCTTGGGCCAGAAGAAGGTCGACGTCATCATCGAACCCGAGGACCTCGGCTACGTATTCGTCCGGATTCCCAAGCAGTTCAGAGGGCGGATCAGAGAAGTCCCCGAAGACCAGCACTTCCTCACGGTTCCCAGCGTGGATGGCACGGGCAACGGGAAGACGCTCGCTGAAACGCTCCTAGCGAAGCAGGCGGTGCGCGAGTTCGTTAAAGGCGAGCAGGCAGCAGGGCGAACGATCCGCATCGATGCCCATCGGCACTTCCTTGATCTGGCCGAAAACGTCCGCAGGAGGGCCGCCATCGCGACCCACGAAATCACGGAAAAGACGCTGGATCTGATCGAAGCTCGGATCGCGTTCTCCGGCAGGGCAGGACTTGGGTCTGTTGAACATGCGGCCGAGGAACCCGAGGGCGACGGTTTGGGTACAATCGTCGCGCTCTCGACACGACGCCGTGTCGATGCCGGGCAGAAGGCCCTCCCGTCTCCGGAATCGCCCCACGAAGAAAGCTCACCAAAGCCGAAGCCGTTCGGCGGAAGCATGAACCTTTACGACGGAGACGACGAATGAGGCGTCAACTTGCCGATCAGGGGCTCCGTGCAGATCACGAGCGTGCCGACGGTACGCTCCCGACGGACTGGGACGATGCCATGTCCGACGACGACTTTCTCGATACGATCGAGGGCCGCCTGAGCGAGAAGGACAAACGCGTCAAGGAGATGCTGGAACGCGCGAAGAGCGTTTACGTGCGCTGCGGACGGGACGACGTCGCCAAAAAGACTCTCTCCCGCTTTGTCGCGATGATGCTGGCGAAGAAAAACAATCGGAGAGACGACGGCCGCATCCTGTTCGTCACCGGCGAAAGCGGCGCGGGAAAAACCACCTTGGCGGAGCGCATGCTTGAGGAAAACCTCACGCTGGCCCCGATCAAGAAGTCGTATGGCACCATCGAACCCGTGATTTCCCTTACGCTGATGGGACCTTCGACCCTCAAGTTCCTAGGGCTGAATATCCTGCGGAAGGCAGGTTACAAGATCACCCGCAAGTACGAGCAAGGCGAGGTATGGGACATCCTCCCCGAGCAGCTCCATCTGCGGAAGGTTCTCGTCATTCATATCGACGAAACGCAGCACCTGCTGAAACTGACCGAATCCGACAAGGAGCGGGACTCCGTCAGGAAGGCGCTCAAGGGCGTCATGAACTACACGCCCTGGCCTGTCAGCTTCATCATGTCTGGAATGCCGAGCATCACCTCTCTGGCCAAGCTCGATGAGCAGATCGAGCGGCGCGCACGACACCTGCACCTTCCGGATGTCGTTCTTCCGGAGGAGCGCATCCTCATCCTCAATGTCGTGGCCGCTATGTGCGAAGCGGCCGGCGTGAACCCCAGCAACGTGCTGGAAAGCGACCTCCCGGACCGTATCGCGCATGCGGCCAGGTATCGGTACGGACGCATCGCTCAGGTGATCCTTGCCGCAATTGAGCAAGCGGCGTCGCAAAACGCTGCCATTCTGACACGAGACCATTTCGCCCTCGCCTACATCGAACATTCACAAGCCCGTGGGCACGACGAAATGAATCCCTTCCTCGTAGACGACTGGATTCGATTGGAGCCCGGTCTGTTCATGATCGAGGACCACTGGCCATGAGGACGAACGGGCGGATTCTCGAACCGCTTGCGTTTGCCTATCCGCTCGAGGACCAGGAACCGGCGGCGGGCTTCGCGTCCCGCCTGGCGGCCCTGAACGGCCGCTCGCTGAAGGATCTCCTCCGCGACATGAGCATCCATCAGCGGAGCCTCGACAAGGGTGTCCCGTCGGCAGTGCGAGACATCGCCACGCTTGGACGGGCAGACCCGGATACCCTGCTGAGGTTTACGCCCATTCCCAAGGGCGGCAGATTCTACGAGGTAGCAGACGAGACAGTCGTCCGGCTTGCGGTCAATCGGACGTATTTCCGGTTCTGTGCCCGCTGCGCGCGGGAGGACATGGACCGCTATGATGGTCCGTCGTCCAGCAGACCGTGGCTCCGGCTTCAATGGACCTTGTCTCATTTTCGGTCCTGCGGCCGGCACAATGTTCTTCTCACTGCGACGAACCCCATCCGAACGCCTTTCGCTCCGTTCGATTTCAGCGGCACGATGCATGGGCTGATTCCGAGCCTTCACCAGATTGCTGACGCGGCGATCCCTGCGCCCGCCTCCCCTTTCCAGACATGGCTTCAGAATCGGCTCCGCGGTGTGCGGTCGCAGGAGAACTGGCTGGACGACCTCCCGCTGTACGTGGCGGCCCCGTTCTGCGAGGCTCTCGGCGTTTCCTCGCTGCACGAGCCCAAGGTCAAGGTCGCGCAGTTCACCGCCTCCGACTGGGCCGCGGCCGCCGATGAAGGATTCCGTATTGCCAGCGTCGGTGAGGAATCCCTTCGCACGTTTCTCGGAAGGCTCAACGACGCGCAGTCTTCGACGCGCGGTTTCTGGGGTCCACGGGACACCTACGGTTATGCATACGGCCTGCTCCAAAAGACGGTGGACGACCCGGCATACGCCAAACTGCGCGACGCCGTGCGCTACTTCGCTCTGGCGACCATGCCGATCGAACCCGGGACCGACGTGCTCGGAGAGCCAGCGGGCGACCGCAAGGTCCACACGGTTCGCACCGCGGCCCGGGACTCCGGCGTGCATGCCCTCACCATCCGTCGGCTATTCAAGCGGATGGGCATCGACGGCGCGGGAGAGCGATCCGGGGTCATGGACCATCGCATCCTCGCCACGTCCGGCGACGTCCATCGAGTCGTTTCCGAGCTCAAGGATGCGATCACCGCTCCGGAGGTCGAGAAGCTTCTCGGCGTTCCCCGCCTACACCTGAAGGCATTGGTCGCCGGCGGGCACCTTTCTGCATTGGCAGATACAGGCTCTCGAAGGAATGCGAAGCGACGTTTCTCAACAGAAGCAGTCGAAGAGCTTCGGACCCACCTTTTCGACGGCGCTTGCGAGATTTCAGAACCAACCGAGCGCCAGGTCGATGTTATCGGCGCGCGACGTGCGTCCTCCTGCAGCATTCCAGACCTTCTCGACATGGTCTTCACGGGGAAGCTGAGTTGGAAAGGCAGGCTAGTTGGCAGGACGGACTACATGGCACTGCTGCTGGACGCCGACGAGATGACGCGGATCGTGCGTTCTCGCGAGACGCGCACAAACTTTACCAAAGCGGAGGCCGAGGCGTTCCTTCCCGGTACGCATGAGCGTGTCGTCAACAGGTTGATCGAGGCAGGCCACCTTACCCTCGTCGAAGAATTCAGTCCCGACGCAAGGCGGATGATCCCGGTCGTTTCACGGGAGAGCGCAGAGGCATTCAGGACGCGCTTCGTTTCGCTTGGCGAGCTCTGCCAGAAGACGTTGATGCATCACAAGCAGGTCCGTGCGCTTCTCAGGCTGGCCGGAATCGCGCCGACCCTGCTCCCGGAAACGGTCGGAGCGTTCTTCTATAACAGGCAGTTGGTCGAATGCTTTGAGGCCGAAGGCGCGAATGCCTGGGCCTACGACAAGGCATCAGTTCAGAAAATGATCAGGAAGCAGAAAGCGGAAGTGCGGCGGGCCGCTCCTTCTGCAGTTGCGCCCAGAAAAACAGACCCTCCGGCCGACGCGACGTCAGGTCCGCGGGTTTCCTGATGCTCACCGCAACGCACAACCGTAAGTGACAGACAGAGACGGCAGGAATACGCAATTAAAAGGACAATGTAGGAAACAGTTCACCATGCGGCGTTGCCATTGACGGCGTTGCATACGAGTACGGTGAGGAAGCTGGCGATCTGGTTGTTGTGGAGCGAAAGAACGCCGGATATGGTCGCAATGACGAACCAACGGAGAATGATGCTTGAACGGCGTTGTAGAGGCTGAAAACAAAGGGGGGCTGGCACCCGTAGGTCCAACCCCCATGTCTGTGTCCACCGGGGATTTGACTGCTAGTGCAGAAATGGAACCCGACAGCGCATGCGAAACTTATAAGGTAGCTGATCACTTTCTGCAAGGCCCAAATTCCGTGCCTATCGCAGCCTTGGAGAAACTGAAGAAAACCATATCGCCTGCCCGTATGAAGCGCTACCTCGATTTGGCCGATGGCGACCTGCGACTAGCGGTACGCTTGCATACGTGGAATGCTGCGGTCGCTGGTTCGCTTCTGCCAACGTTGCACATCGCAGAGATCACGATTCGGAACGTCGCGATGAGAAGGCTCGCGAGCAAATATGGCAGGCAATGGTACCGTAGCACCGATCTCCTCGATTATCGGTTGGGAAAGTCGAACCTTGCCCAGCAGTTGACGGACGCCTATCAGAGCGAAATCGATAAGGGGCGCCGAGGCGACCTATCCGACTACATCACCAGCGAACTGACTTTCGGTTTCTGGGTGAACGTTTTCACGAGGAAATTCCACCCGCATCTATGGAGAGCCGAACTCCACACAATATTGGCGGGGTTCCCGAAAGAGAAGAATATCGATCACCTTCACGATGGAGTGGAGTTCGTCCGCACGTTCAGAAATAACGTAGCCCACCACAAGGACCTGATATGCAAGCCGGTGGTGGAGAACTACGAGAAAACATTGGACGTCATCGGAATGCTATGCGCCAAGACGCAAGATGCAGCAGGCAAGACTTCGGCATTTCGCCGCGTCTGGGCATGCGCCCCCATACCTCATGATCGGCTCGCAATCCAGAATTAGCTTGAGTTTTGCGCAAGCAACGAGGTTTGCACGCGCGTGGAAATTTCGCCAGCTCCTTTCTAAAACGCTGCCGTCCGATGGATCTCCAGTTTGAAACAAGGTGGCCGCTCATCTGGAGCGGATTCATGCGGATCAAGGAGTTTCGAAATCGGATCGCCCACTACGCCGAACGTTCCAGCTCGCCGATATCCAGCACGTATGCTTGACATCAGCAGTGAATCCTTGAGTGCCGAATGTGGCCGGATCGCGCTAACCAGCGGACTGCAAGGATTCGAAAGCTGGTCGCTACCGAAAGCGAAGCTAGTGGAAGGAGCAAGACTTTGTCAGGGAACCATTCCGACGACATCGCCCCGGAGATCGAAGAAGGTCCGGTCGACAGCAACGGCGATGGCGAAATCGTTGAACAACGGAAGGGCGGAGAGCATGTCGCCTACGTGGTCATTCCGGCGAAGACCGGGAAACGACACACCGTGGTTGGTGACTTGGGAGACGCTCATAAGGCGCTCGGAGTGTTGAATTCCGGCAAGGACGAGTGAGCGCAGGCATATGCCTCTGCATTGCGGATGATATCCGAATTTAACAGCCCTTTTGCACGCAAGTCCACGAAGACCGGATCGTCGAGCTTCAGGAGGGCGCCCTCGCCCCATTCCGCCTCGATGGCCTGCCACTTCTTTGTGACTTCCTGCCATCGTGCGTACTTCGCCCTGACGTCCTTCGACGCCGAGGTCGCCAAGTCCGAGAAGTTCCCCTTCAAGACGTTGGCCATCATTCTGACACTGCCGGACCGCTCGAGCCCGGCGAGGACACTAAGCTTTTCATCCTCGGTCAGCCTGCAGAAATACCGTGGCTCGTTTTCCATCGCGCAACCTTTCTGTTCTCGATGCAGAAAGGGTCAGGCGCCAGGTTGCTGACGTCAACCGCAGCACGCCTCATATCCCGCTCCCTTTGGCTCGCCCGGAAGCCGAAGCAAGCTGACACCATAGCAAGAGATGAGGCGCGATTCCATGAGGGGGCGCGTTACGCTTCCATGTCGCTCCGGCAGTTCCACTCGCCCGTTCCCGATCCGGCAATCTCAGCCGACCGTTCCATAGTCGTCACGAAGCGCAATAAAATTGAGGTCTCTGGCTTCTGCTCCAAACGAGCCCAGGCGGCATAGTCAACGTCGCGAGACGGTAAGGGCGACTCCCGGGCATTGCTCTGTGGTACGTGCCCGGAATCCGAAACCCCAAAGAGCGATACGCAAAACAATCTGTAAACCCGAATGGATGTAGTTCTCGCAAAGCTCAGTGTCGACAGCAATTGTGGTGGAAAGAAATACTGTGAACGACGACCAGCCTCACCTGACTTTTTTCATGGACGATTTCGGAACTCGTACCATGTGCAAACCGGGTGACGCCCTGCCTATGGAGTCTCATATCTTCAGCTTTGGCCTCGGCGGGATAATCGTTCCTTCGGAGGCGGTCCAGGCGCTGTCTGATGCCACAATTCGGTTCTGCAAGCGCTGGGGTGTACCGGAGCTGCACGGAAATAAGATTCGATCCGGAAAGGGCAAGTTCGGTTTCCTGAAACAGGACGAGGAACGGAGGAACCTCTTCTTCGAAGAGCTGGAAGCTCTGATCATCGATGATCGTATTACGGCCCATGCATGCGTGATCTGCCGCCCGGGCTATCGAGACAGGTACTATGAGAAGCACGCTGAAGGATCACGATGGCAGATGAGCCGGACGGCCTTCGACATCTCCGTCGAGCGTGCGGCAAAGTACGCGAGGCTCGCTGGCCGGAAACTCTCTATTGCTTATGAACGATCAGGCGCGGTCGAGGATCGCCTCATCGAAAATTATTTCGAGGGACTTCTCAAAAGGAACTGGCTTTGATGCAACAAACTCATCGAGGCATACGCCTCTCACGAAAGATGAGCTGGCAGAGACGCTTCTGACCATCTGGCCAGACGGGAAAAGCAATCCCATGCTGCAATTGGCTGACCTTGTTCTTCACCCCCTCGGTCACCGTCCAACCGGCTTGAAAAACCGAGCGCACGACCGATTGTCAGAAGCAGGACAAATTATCGATTTGAGGAGCAACGGCGACGAGACGATCGCGGTCAAGTACTCCTGCTACGATGATCCATACAAGGAATGGGTGAACCCTAGAAACACATAAGGGACCCGAAGGTCCCTTATGGCGGTCAGCGTAAAGCCAGACCCCGTGGCAAAGCCATGAACATGTTATAGGGCGGTGCTTCCGGCTTTTCAAGCGCTTTTTTAGATCATCAGAACAGTGAGCCGGCCTTCAAAAGCTGCACGCTGCTCCGATTCCCGTTGTGGCTTTTGCTGCCAGGCGAGCTTGAGCTTCTTCCAACGCTGGACGGGGGCTTCCGAGGCCAAAATGCAGCTAATGCTGATCTTGGAGGGCCGAAAAGCCCTTGAAGTCCCCCCGGGGCAGCCAAGCTTTGAAGCTTGCATCGCGCCGCGCAATCTTCTCCCGAGATATCGAGGAGATGAAGGATGCGACGCAGGAAAAACATGAGCCGCCCTACCGGCGTTGATGCTTACTTGGGCATTCCCGCGACAGTTTTCCATGAGAACTGGATCCGACGCACTCCGAACTACGTCGTCCACTTCCAGCGCAACCCTTTCTACGATCCGGCGCTGCCGCCCTTCTGGGAACTGACGGTTGGAAACTCAAGGTACTCGTACCGAGTCATCTTATGCCTCCCTGCCGACGAGCTCGAAACTGCTATGCGGAGCCTTCCGGTACCATCGGCCGAAAGGCATGGCGTTGACTTCATGCGCGCATACAAGGAGGTGATCCTTCCTGAAGACATAAGGCGGCTCAGCGGCGAGACGATAATGGCGATCCTCATCTACAAGGTGAAGTTCGCGCCGCCGGGATCACCATACAAACAGGGGCGGTACTACAACGACGCCGACCTTAGTCGTCCAATCACCCAAACCGAGGCGGACGTCGCCGCCAACGACAGGCGCAACGAGGCTCTGTTGAAGGCAGTTGAAGTCGAGATAGCCTCCCGGCAAACTCGCTGTCACAGCGCGAGGATGTCTCCGTAAAGCTCCGCCAAGGACCGGGTCCGTCACTCAGGCCGCTCTGAGCAGAACCAGCTGGATTGTGGATCGAACAGTCCTGCCGTAATCACTCCAATCTCTTTCCCGATATCCGACCGCGCTTTCTCCCACAGCCTTCTCGGCAGGGCCTCCGAACCATTCCGTGAAACTTCGCTGCCTGGAAATTCTCGACGAAATCTGAGATGGGCGTTCCGCGACCTGCCAAAGGACCGCTGCCGCTTCTTCCGGCGTCGTGTTCAGGGCTGTCACGCCGACTTCGTACGCCAAGCATTCGAGGCGCGCAGAAACCAGCGCGAAGGCAAGGACGGCATCAAGTGGACCAGCCGAACACATCGTTTCGATCGCGCCCCGCCTCCTGTGCGATCACTTTGCGACGAGCCGGCGCACGGCAGCTACGGCACGCACGTTCTCAAGCCTCAGGTGATCGAGCGGATCCAATCCTTCCCGAGATTTCGTAAAAGGACTATTGATCGATTGACTCGCTTTCAAATTGTGCTGCATCCCTCGATCGTGCGCAGGCTGAAGGAGGAAAGCGGTGGGGATCAGCTTCGATGGGAGAATGCGGATCGCCGGTTACAGACCTGCGGTTTTCAAGCAAGCGCTGCAGAGCTTTGAGAGGACCGGATCGCCAGGAAACGTAATCGATCTCAAATCGGTATTCCCGTTGCGTCGGGACGGCGCGATCGTGTTTGAAGAATGCCTTGACCGAGGGCTAATCGACCAAGAGACGCTTAAGCTTACCGACAGCGGCGAAGCCATCGCGCGTGCGAAAGCGAAGCGACGGACACCTTATTCCCAGGCACAGACACAGCTCGATGAATTCCTCGACCGCGTCAACGCTCTCAATCAAGATCCCGATGCGGTCAATTTTGTCGAAGAAGTTTGGCTGTTCGGCAGCCTCCTGAGGGAGCAGGACAGCGTTGGCGATATTGATCTGGCATTGAAGAAGGCGCGACGGCCCAGATATGCTGGCGATTACGACGGCATGTTGCGCCACATCGATAGGCTTTTGTCCAGGATTAGCGACGCTCCGAGCCACTGGGAGCGTCGTTGGTCGAAGGAAGGTTGGATAACGGACCGCGTTCTCTTCGGATCTCGCCGGCATCCTCTTCTTAGCGGTGTCCAAGAGAGCACCATGAATCTCATCGCTTTGGCAGTACCGTGCCGACTGATCTACGACCGTAAGCGTGGCGGAAGGGTCAATGATCCTATGCTGCATCGACATCCAGAGGCAGGCGAGCGCGACAGCGAGATTAAGGCTCCTGCAGAGATGCCCGATTTGGCGCCAGGACCAATCAGGCCTATGGATGCGCGCTGGGTCGCCGATTATCGGAAATGGGGCAACGTTTCACCGTATGACATTTTTCGGGGTTGGACGGATGATGCGCATAAGCTGTTCCCGCACTATCCTGAAGGACTGCGTGTTGCAGGAGACGATTTTCGTCGGCACAGCGAGTTTTGGGTACCGAAGCGTCTGGGGGCGACAGGACTTGATGGACGAAGCGCCGTCGGGTTGATGAATAGGACACAATGGTGGGGGACCAGCATCGTGCTTTGTCGAAGGATTGAAACCACCGCAAAATTGTGGACACTGGATGCCAGTTTCAGCGACCTTGAACTCTACCGAAGCCGTAAGCGGCTCGAACTTATGACCTTGCCTGACTTAGCGTCTGTCACGGCGCTAATCCTTGCGGTGGATGCCGAACGAATGCTCCGGCGCGCTGCAGACTCGTTAGCGCCCCCATCGATCGAAATCAGGATCGCAGGCGTTACCGACAACCGGGACTTTCAATCTCACTTTGTTGAGCCCCTGCATAACCTGCTGAAAACCCGAGCAGTTCGTGTCGAGCCTCCTGGTTGGGAAGACCGGTCCGTTCAAGTCAATCTGCAATTAGCGGGACTGGCAAAAGCCTAGGCAGCGATGAGAGCAGGCCGAGAGGCGATCAAGAACGGAGCTAGGTACGGGCTGGCCAGCAAATGAAGCGTCTTGTTGGCGTTGGAGCCGATAACGGCGGACGGCTCCTTTCGGCAAACTCTTGCAGCCGCGAGGACATAGCGAGGATTTGGCGGGTCGATTTCCAGAACCGCATCGGCGAACCGTTCGAAGCCTTAGGACAGCAATCGCGCGTTTGGTGCCGACCCGCTTCGGCAAGACGATGCGCGGACTCTACACCGCGACGAGCACGATAACGAAACCGCAATGTTTCAAGGGTTACGGGTTGCCGACGCATAAGTCCTTAGAAGGGAGCTTGAGTATGCCTGTGGAACATCCTGAACATAACAAAGAAAACGAGAAACCCGGCCATATCAGCCAGTACGAGGAACGCCTGGTCGATATGAGCCAAGACGGCGAGATCTACCTTCAGCTGAAACTAACGGAGGACGGAAAGGCGCCGGACGAAAGCGAAGGAACCTTTATTGTGATTCCGGCTAGCACGGGGGTGCGGCACATAGTGGTCGGCACCCAAATTCGCGCCTACAACGAGCTTGCTGAATTGAACTCAGCCGGCGGATGAGCTGCGGCATACGCTTCCGCATTCCGGACGCGGACGGGATTCATTTGCCCTCGTGCTCGCATGTCGACGAAGACTGGATCGTTAAGATTCAGGAGAGCCCCCTCGCCCCATTCCGCCTCGATGGCCAGTCCATTCCGGGCAACCTCCTGCCATCTCGCGTATCTCGCCCTGACCTCTTCGGACTGCGAAGCCGCCAAGTCGGCGTAACTTGTCCCGAGGAGCCGATTCAGGGTGCGAACGCTTCCGGACAACTCGAGCCCGGCGAGAACCTCAAGCTTCTCTGCTTCGCTCGTCACGTAGATTTTCCGGCTTCCATCTTCCATGACCGTGGCTCCTCTTGTTTGAACCCAACCAAGGTCAGGCGCCAATTGGCAAACGTCAACGGCTCATCTCGTAGGCCTATTCCCCCCGAGGGATCTTCCAACTCAGGCCCGGAGGCACGCTCTCCAATCGGTGTTGAAGAGCTCGATGCTGAGGATAAACGTTCGGAATCTGCCCTGATCTCGCTGTCACCGTCGGTTCGTGACCGTCTTCATAGCGTCAAGGTAGTCCGTCGGCGCGGGTCATCCGCCTAGTCCTCTGCTGGTCTCTTCCCGCCAAGACCCCGGTTGGTAGTGCCGCCGTCGTCCCGCGCGCCACTCTGCTCAGGGGCATCGCGGGCTCGCCAGCAGTCAGACTGTGGTCTCAGCGCCATCTCCCGCGGTGACGGGTTGCCCAGCTCCTCTTGGGCGCGATCCGGATGCTAACGGGAGAGCGGCCTCGGCCATCGCCCAGGCGCAAATACCTCGTCCCGCACGAGATAGACTTGATCTTGATGCCAGAAACGGGGCCAGAAAACCCTTGTCAGGCACATCAGGATACAACTTTGCGTCTGGCAGGTACCTAACTTTGGGTGTGGAATATATTCCCAATTAAAATGCCTGCAATTTCAATTAGATCTGAAGGGGCCTGGATACAACTTTGGCTCTCGCACCAGCCACCTCGTCGGCTTACGGTTCGCGAAGTCATTCGCCTGCTGGAGGCCGACGGCTGGTATCTGGTTGCAACCAAGGGCAGTCATCGCCAATATAAGCACAAGATCAAAGCCGGCCGCGTTACCGTGGCCGGCAAGCCGTCTGAAGAGGTTGCACAGGGAACACTGAACAGCATCCTCAAGCAGTCAGGTTTGAAGGAGTGATGACATGCGTTACGCGGTGGTGATTGAAAAAGCAGGAAACAATTTTTCTGCCTATGTGCCGGACCTCCCCGGCTGCATCGCGACCGGTGCGACCGTACCTGAGGTGGAAACCGAGATTCGCGACGCAATACGCTTTCACATCGAAGGCTTGCGCGCCGACGGGCTGGATGTGCCCAACGGCGTCAGCCTGGCCGAATATGTAGAGGCATAGAGCCCACGGGCCAAAGCGGGTGCGGCGGGCAGCAGCGGCGCTCCTTTCTTAGCGCCAGAATCCTGCGACAGTGCGGAATGATTGATCACATCACCATTGCTGTGAGCGACCTTGAGAAGAGCAAGCTCTTCTACGAAAGGGCTTTTGCACCCTTGGGATATAGCCTCTCCTTCGGCAAGGAGGGCGTGTTCTGGGCCTTTGATGTCGGCGCAGGCAGCCTGTTCGAGATCCAGCGATCGGACAGCAACCCACCGCTGACACGTGTGCATGTCGCTTTCCGGGTGAACAGCAAGGCGGACGTCGAGGCGTTTTATCGAGCTGCTCTCCAGGCCGGCGGCACGGACAATGGCGCACCCGGCCCGCGGCCGGAGTATACCGCGACCTACTATGCCTGCTTCGTTCTTGATCCCGATGGCTACAACATCGAAGCCATGCTCAACGAGCCTGGCGTCTAACTCGCCGGCAACACCCGTAGCGTCTGCTCGTCAAATAACGGCTCGTCTTGGCCTATACGCACGAACAGCACTTTCCGCCCCTCGCCCGTGGGCACCTCGAAATACTGGATACCGTCAGGCATTTCGCCCCAGTCGCCGCAGAGCGGCTCCGGAACCTCGTTGGGATCGGCTACCGCTTTCAGCTCTTTCGCGTAGGCGGCGTCGGGGCTGAATGTGTAGCGTTTGACGCCGGTGGGCACGGTGCCCTCGATGTAAGGCTTCAGCACGCAGCGCGCGCTGACGGCCTTGTCGGTCTTCTCCAGGAACAGGCGCTGCAATGCGGCCTCGGCGGTTTCGCCGGGCCTGATGTCATACAACTCGACAAGTGGATCGGCGTCTCCGCCATCGCTGTATTTGATGGCAAGCGCATTGCCGGCAAATTCGAAATGGATCTGGCGGAAGCCGAAGTCGCAGCGCTGCGCCCAGGCGGCCAGCCCGACAGTCTTGTCGGCCAGTTTTTCCCAGACGCATTTGTCGATAGGCTGGCGCGATGGCGACGGCTCGTCGGCACGCACTACGGTGATGATCGTCGCGGATGCAAACAGGGCGCTGGCCCAGATGATTGATCTCATGGTGCTACTCATCGCTGCATCCCGTCAAAGTGAAGGCATCCCACGCCGAGCCGTCGGGATTGGCATTGGCGAAATCGGCCCATTCGGTGAAAGCCACGCCGAAATCGGGCAAAAGCAGCCCCTTCGGCGCGGGTGTCGCTTCGCGCGAATTCAACTGTTCGGCGCCGCCGCCGGTCAGGGCGTAGACTTGGCCATCCCATATCCTGCACAGCCCGCTGCCATCCTGCAGGCCCGCTTCGCGGTCGTCGTCGGTGCAGGCGTGGCGGATGGTGCCGAGCGGGAATGAATTCTTGCCGTTGGTCCAGGTGATGTCGGCCGGCAGGCTTGTGTCGGTGTTCGGCACGCTCAGCGAAAAAACTTCCGCCGTCAGCGCCGCCGGCTCGTTGGCGAGCGGCCGAAATTGCATGACGGCACCCGAACGTGGCTCCCGATAGGTGGCGTGGCTCAGCAGACAGTCTTCTGCGAAGGCAGCCTGCATCGGGCCGAGCAGGCCCAGGAAAACGAAGACCAGTTTGCGGGTGATCATCAAATGTCCCTGGAAAGCGTTGTGAAAGCCAGATGCGGGCTGCATGCCGGCTCGCACAGTCGCATCGTCCGCGCAAAAGCATAAGCGAAATCCGGAACGGCTGCGTTTATCCTCTCCCGGATGAAAACGTGCCCCTCGCTGGGTTCTGACGCGCCTGCCTAAGCAGATTTTCCTTTGTCTCGGTATCAAGCGCCCGCCAGTCACAACCGCGAACTGCCGCCTCCATCGCATAGAGTGCGAGGATCGTCACATGCCGCCCGAACCGAAACTTCAGTCGGTGGTAAGCTTCGACGACGCCAAAATTGCGCAAATCCTCATCATCGAGAATATCAATTTCCGCCAGCATCCGCGCCATGGCTGGTCCGAGATTTCTCATGTCTTCGACGTGCGTGCTCATCGCAGCGTATCGGCGTGTTCAAGGAGCATAAGCTAGTCCCGTAGATTTGCCGCTCTTCCCGGAGAGCGGTTGCAGGCAAGGCCAGCCGGCACAGTCGCATCATCCGTGTGAAACCATAAGCGAAATCCGGAACGGCTGCGTAGTCCGTTCCGTCGAAAACTTGTCCCTTGCGAACCCAACAGCCTGTATGGTCGAGCGCCCTGACCGAAGGAGACAAGCTGGTGATGCGGCGTTTGGCAATAACGGTGGCAATGTCTGCATTCGCGGGCGGGCCTGCATTGGCGGCCGCACCGTATGTCGGGACATGGTCCAGCGACCGGCTGAACTGCAGTGCGGCCGCCGACGTTCAGCGCGAAACCGTCTTCACCGTAGACCGGGCGGCGCTGTCGCTTCCCGAATTCGGCTGCGAGCACGCGACGTTTCGCAAAAATCCGACTGGCTGGGTGGTGCATGCCAGCCAATGCTACGGCTCTGACCCGTCGCTGGAGGAGCCGTTCACGCGCGTCATCCATATAGTCAGGCATGACGCCACGCTGCGGTTAACCTGGCCTGGCTTCGACAGCGGCCCCCTCGTTCGCTGCTGAAGGGGTCCGGCGCCTCAGAACAGCCCGACCAGAAATGCGGCGCCACCGAGAAAGCCAGCCGAACAGACCCACAGCAGCCAGAGCCCGCGCACCCGGCATTCGAGCACGGCCGAGCCGGGGTTGGCGGGGTCATAGTGCACGTCGACCTTGCTGCCCTCGATATACTGCCGTGCCTGACCGCCGACGAGGCCGGGCAGCGAAGCCGTCACGGTGGCACCGAAGGTCACACGATCGGCGCTGTAGCGCTGGCCGGCAACGCCATAGGAGTAGACGATGCGGGATTTGAAGACCGTGCGCCATCGTCGATAGCCTGAATGGCTTCGCAGCGCCTGCAGGCCCGAGGCATCGATGCGGCCGGCGGCGACGGGCCATTTTGCCGCCTGGTCGGCGAGCGACTTCTGGGCGAAGCCCATGCGCAGGGCGAACAGGCCCATGAACAGCAGCAGCGCTCCCGCGCCGAGGTTCTGCGGCTTGGGCAGATGCGGGCCGATCGCCTCCAGGACACCGCCGACCGAAAACACCAGCACCAGCGCGCCGATCACCAGCCCCGCCGAAAGCTGGACCATGAACTTGAAAGCGCCTTCGGGCATGGTACGCTCGATCACGGCTTTGCTCGGATCGGCCGGATTGTAGAAGACAGTCACTTCCGCGCCGCGGGGAAACTGCGCAAGGGTCTCCTTGACCTCGAAATTTCCCAGATTCTCCTGCACGCTGTAGCGCGAGCTTTGAAATTTCTTACCGCCGACCTTGTATTCAAAGGTGATCGCCGGAAAATTGCGCATTTCGGTGGTATCAGTGCTGTCCGAGCCAACGCCCGAGCGCCTCACTTCACGGGCTTCGACGCGCGAAGAGATGATCTTTCCCGGCGCCGGCAACCAGCGGCTGAGTGCCTTCACCTCTCGCCATTTCAGGAAGGTGATGAGCGACAACATGCCGGCGACCACGCAGGCAAAGCCGACAAGCATAATCTTGAGTTCCAACTCGTCTCCCCCCGGAGTGCAGGAACCTGAACATAGACAGCAAGGCGACGGCAATGTCTTGTATATTCTCAAAATCCAAAAGGGCTGAGCAGCGCAAACAGCAACAGCCCGCGGAGCGTCATGACGGCCTCACAGCCAGGAACGTGTTCCATTCTTCGCGATCGCCCGGACGGCTGAGATCAGGGAGAGCGAAGGACGCCGGGCCTAGTGGACTGCGTCAGTCGGCTTCGGCGACGGAAACCCGCCCGCCGGCCCAGGCACGCCACTGCCGCTCGTCGCCGTGGAAGACGTTGAGGTCGATGCGGCCGGTGACGCCATGCGACAGACCGGAGCCGGAATACTGCCAGAACAGCCATTTGCGGTCGGGGTAGACTTTTGACGGGTGCCGCGCCACGGCCCGCAGCCAGAACGGATAATCGAGGAAGGCGCCGCGCAGATTGTCGCGATAGAAATCGGGCGCGGTGTAGATGATGGGCCGCTGGCCGTAGTAGCGCTCCAGCCTGTCCATGAACACCTGCATCTTCTCCAGCACCTTTTCGCGCGAAGGCCGCCGCTTGCAGCTGGATTCGCCGTTCCACTCGACGTCGATCACCGGCGGCAGAGCGCCTTCGACCCTGGGCACGTTGCGAATGAACCAGTCGGCCTGCTCGCCGGCCGTGCGGCACCAGTAGAAGAAGTGGTAGGCGCCGCGCTTCAGGCCGGCGGCGTCGGCATTGCGCCAATTCCTGGTAAACATCGGATCGAGGTGGTCGCCACCGTCGGTCGCCTTGATGTAAGCGAAGTTGGCGCCCTGGGCGCGCAGTTTGTCCCAGTTGACGTTGCCTTGCCAGCGCGAGACGTCGACGCCGTGCACGGCAAGATGGCGGGGCGAAGCCTTGCCGAAATTGATCGGCTTGGCATCGCGAAATCCATAGCGGGTAAGCGGCCCGGCAAGCATCGGCGGCGCTGCGCGGCTCAGCAGCCTCGGCGGCGACACAAGGGCCGCCGGCTCGATTGACGGCTCGACGCTGTCCGACGGTTCAGGCGCTGAAAGCGCCACCGTTTCTTCCTCCGCCAGTCCGAAAGGCCGGGGGCTTTCGTCCACCGGCGCCATTTCGACCCTTGGCGCTCGTCTGGCCGTTGCCGCTGGCACTGCCGCGATAGGTGCGGGCGGCCGGATCACGGAACTCGTGGTCTCGCTGGACGGTTTCTGCAAATCCAGCGCGTCGACGCCGGCCGTCGACGTGCAGCCGGCAAGGCATAGCGATGCGATCAAGAAACTGATGGCGCCCGGAATCCGCATCTGGACCTGTACTCAAAACACAACAGACCGAGGGCAAAGCGACAGCCGACGGACAAACCGGATCAGTTATGAATGAGAAATTACCAATAAAGTTTGAATCAATTTTTTTCACGTAGGCCAAACAGCGAAATCTGGCTCTCCGTGCAAGGGATCGGCCAGCCTTGTGGGGTCGGCAAAGCCGCTAGGGCTTCCTGAAAACGCCGATCATCGGCCCCAGATTCCAGTAGTCGTCATTGCGGCCGATGGCAGGCGCAAACAGGCTTGATATCGTGCCGTCGAGGAACAGCGCATTGTCGCAGCCGAGCGCGTCGCGGAAAAGACGGGCGAAGGCATGGAAGGTCACGGTGCCGTTCGAAATCGCGAAGACCGCGACGCCATCCTTGCGCACACCGACCCCGTCGCGTGTTTTTCGCGAGGTGCCGTCGGCCTGAAATTTCGGATGCAGTCGGCCGTCGATCACCAACATCGGCCCGGATTGCGTCGCATAGTCGACGGGCGGACGCCTTTTCACGAAATCCCTGGTGGCGCGAACCGCAGCCTTGCCGTCGCGCATGTAGAAAATGCCATTCGGCTGCAGGGAAAAATTGCCGCTTCCCGACCCCGTCTTCACAGAAGCCATTTCCTGGCCCTGCTCGACATAAAGACCGACTGGCGCGAGGTTCGGATGATACATGCCGGCATTGATGCCAAACAGCATCGTGCGCCCGGCCGCCTCCTGCGAGGCAGTGAGATTGTGCAGCGACTGAAACGGCTTGCCCGCCGGATCCTTCCAGAACAACTCGACCTGATATCGCTTCGGATCGACCTCGCACACGAGATAGCTGGTCGCCTCGAAGGCGAAGTCCCGGCATGGCGGCAGCGAGGCAACCCACTGGCCAAACCCCATGCCGAAGGCCGCCACCGACGGCAGCGCGCCCTTGGCCAGCGCCAGCAGCAGTGGGACTGATTGCAGAAGGGTGAAGAAATCCATGCGCGTACCGGAATCCAGATTCGGGGTCCGGTACGGATATAGCCCGTTTCAAGCGATACTGTGAAAGTGCCCTAAACGAGCCAGCCCATGGCCACGCCCAGCAGCAGGACGACGCCGAGCACGCCGCGATAGATGACGAACGGCCAGGCCGAAAAACGCTCCAGTACGCGCATCAGCCCCCATATGGCGAAGAAGGCGGAGATCGAGGCGACGACCAGCCCGACGGCAAGGACCGACCAGCCATGGGCGTCGAGATGGACCTTGTGCAGTTCCCAAAGCTCCTTGAGGCCGGCCAGCGCAATCGCCGGCAGCCCAAGCAGGAACGAGAAGCGCGCCGCCTCGGCCCGCTTGAAGCCGAGCCCCAGTGCCGCCGTCAGGGTCGAGCCCGAGCGCGACACGCCAGGAATCAGCGCGCCGATCTGGGCGACACCGACAAGCAGCGCATCAGTCAGCGAGGCTTCGCCCATGGTGCGCCGGTGGCGGGCAAAAATCTCGGCCAGCGCCAGCAGGATCGCCATGGCGATGCAGGCCCAGCCGATCACCGTCAGGCTGCGCAGCGGCGAATTGCAGGCGTTGAGCAGGCCCGACAGCGCGACGCCAGCGATGACGATCGGGATCGTCGCCAGCACGATCCACAGCGCCAGCTTGAAATGCCGGTCAGCGAAATCGCGTCGCGCCAGGGCATCGAGCGAACCAAACAGGATGTCCCTGACATCGCTCCAGAAATAGCTGACCACCGCGGCAAGGGCCGCGAGTTGCATGGCGGCGGAGAAGGCGGAACCCGGATCCTGCCAGCCAAGCACTGCCGGCACGATGCGCATATGGGCGGTCGAGGAAATCGGCAGCAATTCGGTGATGCCTTGCACCACGCCCAGGAACGCCACCTTGGCATACCCTAACCCGACAAAGCCCGTGTCCAGGCCTTGAGTGCAGATGTCAGCCAATGTCGAATTCCATGCATGAGAGATCGGGTCTGCGCGGACCGACCAATATCGGTCGGGCAAGCCTTATCGTCATGGGCAGGATAATCAATTTACGGATTTGTAAGCTGGTGCGGCGAAATGCGCGCGATTGAAAACCGACCCAGCTTGGGCCGGTTTGAGGTTCATAGGGAAAATCGCAACGCGATTACGGGCAAAGCCAGAGTTTCTGGCATGCCCTGGCGATCACATGCGCCGGCGGAACGACAGGTTCATCGATGGAAGGCCGACGAGCCCGTTCGAGCAGCATGCGCACCTGTTCAGGGCGCACACGATCGCGCTCCATCACAAGCAGGACCATCGGATCGCTCAAAAGCTCGTCCAGGGTGCTGATGCTGTCGTTCATCCGTCGTCTCCTCGAATGCCGTGCCCGCGACCCTTAAATGGGGAGACAATGATGGCTCGCCAATGACGCTTTGCCGGCTATCTCGTGTTGATTTGGATTAAATTTTGTTCAGGCTTGCGCTCTTCCTTCCCCTCAAGGGGAGAAGGAAAAAAACTAGCCTGGCGGCGGGGCGCCTTCGTATTGCGGCAGGCCGTCATCGAGCACCAGCCAGGGCTGCTTCGAGGCCGTAAAAATATGCATTTGCGGCTTGAAAGCGGTCGGATCGTCGAGCGAACCGGTGGTGACGCCGATGATGCCCGCGGAATCGCGTCGGGAGAACATCGTCGTGCCGCAACTCGGGCAAAAGCCGCGCTTGAGCTCCAGCGAGGAGTTTATCGTCGCCAGCGGCCCGTCGACCGTCAAATCGTCGATGCGAAACAGCACGCGTGCGTTGAAGGCGGCGCCGATCGCCTTCTGGCAAACCCGGCAATGGCAGATGCGCTCGTTGATCGGGGTTGCGTCCGTGCGGTAGCGCACCGCCTTGCACAGGCATCCGCCCTCATATCTTGCCATCGCCCGGATCCATTGTTGGAGAGAATAGGCGGCAAGGTAGCGGCGGGACCGATTGGGTCAATTGAAAAGCTTTGATACAACGCCATCGATTATGGTGATGCGGGTAGGACTGAAGTCATGACGCAGGACATCGAAACCATCGGCATTGCGGACCTGTTCGGGCCGCCCTCGCCCGCTCGCGACCGCACCGACGCCAGGATCATGGCGGCGGCCGCTGGCATCGGCTTCATGGCGGTCCGGGACTTTCCCGGCGACGATTGGCTGACGCCGGACAAACGTGCACAAGTGCTGCATATCTTCTCGCTTGCCGACGCCGAGAAGCAGCAACTGCTGCGCTGGAATTTCGACCGCACGAAAAACAATGTCTATCGCGGCTGGTTCCCGCTGCAGCCGACAGCCGTTTCCTACAAGGAAGGCATCGACATGGGGCCGGACCTCGCCCATGCGGCGCGCACCCCGGCTTCCGACGATCCGTTGTGCGAGCCGACGCCCTTGCCGGCCGACGACGCCCTGCCCGGCTGGCGCGCGGCGGCAGCGGACTACTACCGCGCTATGGAGGCGGTGGGCAACGCGCTGATGCGCTCGAATCGCCCGCGGACTTGGCCTGCCGGAAACCATTTTCGATGCCTATTTCGAGCATGGCATCTCGACGCTGCGGCTGATCCGCTATCCCCTGCGTGACGCCAATGCCGGGGTCGACACCAGCGGGCCGGAGTTTTCGGTTGTTCACAAGGGCGAGACGCGCACCATCATCGGCCGCGAGCATGCCGATTCCGGCTTCGTCACCTTGCTGGCGCAGGACGGCGTCGAGGGCTTGCAGGCAAAGACCCTTGCCGGCGAATGGATCGATGTGCCGCCGGCCAACGGTACGCTGGCGGTCAATTTCGGCCAGCTGCTGGAACGCTGGACCGGCGGGCGCATCCGGGCAACGCGGCACCGGGTGATTGCGCCGAAGACGGCGCGCTTCTCGATTCCGTTCTTCTACGAACCGCGTGTCGACGCCGAAATCGCGCCGCTGCCATTGAGCGGCCCGGAACCCTTCGAGCCGTTTTTCTACGGCGACTATCTCTGGGACGCGGCGACGAATTTCGTCGAGATGAGCGGCATCAAGCATCTCAGGCAGCCGCGCCGGGCGAGGGCTTCATAGGCACGGCTATAGGGCACAAAACATTGCCGGCCGCCTCGTGGGAGACGACCGACAGCCGATTAGCAGGCAAGCCTATTCCGTTTCGCTGACCACTTCGTCCCAGGTCTTCACCTTGGTCTCGCCGTTGAGGAACGGCAGTGCCGCGGCCGTCAGCTCGGGAGCGAAGAAGACGTCGTAGTGGGTGCGGTTGGGCAGGATCGCGAGGCGGTTCTGCGACAGGTTCTCGCGCATCCAGCCGGCGTCCTTCAGTCCGCCGCCGAGCATCTGGTAGAACTTGATCTCATGCTCGGGCCGGTACATGTCGCTGTCGCCATAGGCCAGCATGACCGGCATCTTCAGCTCGGCGACGTCGGCTGAGTAGTCGTACTCCTGGCGCATGAAGTTGCCGAGCGCGTCGAGCAGCTTCGGGAAATCCTGCGGACGTGGCGCCACCGCCACGTAGGATTTGTACATCGGCGTGTCCTTCATGAAATCGGCCGCCGCCGCGCTGACCTGCGCCTGCTGGCCGCGCATCTCGGCGTAGAAGCCGTCCGCGGCGTAGCCGGTCGACACCAGGACGAGCCGGCGCACCGCTTCGGGATGCTGGACGGACATGCGGAAGGCGACGCCGCCGCCCAGCGAATAGCCCATGACGTCGACCTTGTCGTAGCCAAGCGCCTTCACGATGGCTGCCATGTCGTCGCCAATCGCCTCCACGCTGAACGGCCGGTCGCCAAGCGCGGTGCGGCCATGCCCTTGCAGGTCGACGCCGATGACCGTGCGGTTTTCGGCAAATTTCGGCAGGATCGGCGCGAACATGTCCGTTGTGCCGAGGCCGCCATGCAGCAGAAGCAGCGGCTCGCCCTTGCCGTAGATGGCATAGTAGTAGTTCAGGCCGTTGATCGGCAGCAGACCGGACTTTTCCGGCTTCGGCAGTGCGTTCGTTGCGGTCGTCATGACGGACTTTGTCTCCTCTGCATGGGTGGCGGCCGGGCAGCCAAGAAGCACTGCGGCCGAAGCAAAAATGGCGAAAAACAGGGTTTTGGACATATCGATCTCCTCGCGTCCTGCCGATATCAAAGCGTTTTGCTGATCAAACCGTTTGGTTGATCAAAGCGTTTTGGCGAGTTCTTCGAGCTGGTCGGTGCACTGGCCCCAGCCCTCGTCAAAGCCCATCTTCTCGTGCTGTTCGCGGTCGGCGACACTCCAGTGCCTGACCCGAGCGATGTAGCGGGTCTTGCCAGTCCCCTCGTCCTCGAAGGTCAGCACGCCGGTCATGAATGGCTTTTCCGACGGTTCCCAAGCCTCTGTGTAGGCATCGGTGAAGACGATCTTCTTGCCGGGGATGACTTCTAGGAAAACACCGGGGTTGGGGAATTCATTGCCGTCGGGGCCAGCCATGACGACTAGGCTCGAGCCGCCGGTGCGCACATCCATTTCGGCGCGCGGTGTCGTCCACGGCTTTGGCGAGAACCACTGCGTCACCAGTTTCGGATCGGTCCAGCAGCGATAGACGTTCTCGCGCGGCGCATCGATGATGCGGCCGAGAACCAGTTCGCGGTCATTGGCGGGGGCGATGTCGAGCTTGGTGGTCATGATGTCCTCGGTGTGCGTTTGATCTGGCTTCCGTCCCAAGGACGAGCCGATGAACCGCAAACCGACACCGCCGGCGAAAAAATGTCAGCACCGTCTCGATTGGCCCGAAGCGTCACCCACCTTCGTCATCCACGGGCGAAGCGGGAGCGCAGCTCCGTCGCGGAGACCCGAGGATGGCGAAGCGACGGGCGCGTTTCCGCCAAACGCCGAGGCATTCGGCTTATCAAAGCAGCATGTCTGATCGAGAAACTGGATGTTCTATCGACGTGTCAGTGGCGCTTGGCTTGCACCAGATAGGCCTCGATCTCGGTCTCGCCGAGCCACTTTGCCGCTTCCAGCCGATGCAGGCCTTCGACCAAGATATGGCGTTTGCCGTCGTGGCGGACCTGGATCGGCGTCTTCATGCCGTTTTCCAGAATGTCCTCGGCCAGATGGCGGACGGTCTCGGGATGCAACGTCTTCTTGCGCGCCGTCGGCACGTAGATCTCGTCGACCTTGACCTTTTGCACTCTGAGCATGCCGACCCCCGTGGCGGAAATGCCGCCCTGTGTGGAGATAGTCTCTTTGACCTCGGGGGCCAAGGGCGCGGCTAACGAATGCTGGCCCGATCGTTTCCATTTGACGCTGGACCGGCAGATCGCCGAAATGGCGGCCTTCGAACTTCTCCGGTGTTCATGACCCAACTGCCGACCGAATTTCCCGATTTCGGACTGACGCCGGAGCAGCGCCGGCACGCGGTGCGCGGCCACTATTACGAATGGCCTGAGATGGATGGCGAGCGCGGCGAGATCTGGTGCTACAGTGACCGGTTTTCCTATCGCGCTGGTGAGACGGTGGCGTTGCACGTCAGTTCGACGGCCTCGCGATTCAACATTGCAATCGTCCGCGACGGCGGCACCGAGACGAAAGTGTTCGAGCAGGCGGACATCGCGGCGCGCTGGCAGGACACGCCGGACCAGTGCTCAGCAGAAGGGTGCGGCTGGGACGCGTCCTTCGAGTTCCGTGTCGGGAACGACTGGCCGTCCGGCGCCTACCGGGTGACGCTGACCGCCGACGGCCGTGACGGCAAGCCGATCCAATGCCACCATATTTTCATCGTCGCACCCCTGCCCGGCAAGAAATCCGGCCGCGTGCTGCACGTGGCGGCGACGGGAACCTGGCTCGCCTACAACACCTGGGGCGGCTCCAACCATTACCAGGGCATCACTGGGCCGGATCGCAACCAGTATTCGCCCATCGTATCGACACAACGCCCCTGGTGTCGTGGCTTCGTCGTGCTGCCGAAGGATGCGCCGCGCGTGCCGCTGGAAGTCGCCGTGCCGCCGAAGACGGTGCCGCGTTATCCGCATATGGAATGGGCGCTCGCCACCGGCCATTCGAAGAAATACGCGTCGTCGGGCTGGGCCAGCTATGACAGCCACTTCTTCCGCTTCGCCGAACGGGCCGGCTATGAAGTCGATCTCGCTAGTCAGCACGATCTGCATGTTTCGCCAGAGATTCTCGACGGCTATGACTGCGCCGTCTTCGTCGGCCATGACGAGTACTGGACCTGGGAAATGCGCGATGCGGTTGACAACTATGTCGAGCGCGGCGGCCACGCGGCACGCTTTGCCGGTAATTTCATGTGGCAGACGCGGTTCGAGGACGAGGGCCGCCGGCAGGTCTGCTACAAATACCGCGCCCGCGCCGAGGATCCAGCCTATCGCAGTGGTGACGTCACCCGCGCCACCAATTCCTGGGAGGCGCCGGAAATCGGCCGGCCGGGTGCGGCGACCTTCGGGCTCAACGCGACCCGTGGCCTCTATGCCGGCTGGGGCGGCTGCGCGCCGCGCGGCGTGCGTGGCTTCCCGGTCTACCGGCCGGAACACTGGGCGTTCGCCGGCACCGGCATCTACTACGGTGACCTGCTGGGCGCCGACAGCCATGTCTATGGCTATGAGGTCGACGGGCTCGACTTCGAGATACGCGGCGGCCTGCCCTATCCGACCGCGACCAGCGGCGCGCCCGAAGGCCTCCAGGTTCTCGCCGTCGGCATGGCATCCCAGGTCGAGGAAAGCGCCGATATCCCGATCGAGGACCAGTTCCTCACCGACGAGGACGGCCGCTTCACCGCAGAAACGCTATTTGGCGACAGGAGCGACGCCAATCTGGAAAAAGTCAAACGCGGCAATGGCATGATCGTCAACTTCCCGCGCGGCAAGGGCGAGGTGTTCCACGCCGGAAGCTGCGAATGGGTCGCCGGCCTGCTACGACAAGACCCGATGGTCGAACGCGTTACCAAGAATGTCCTCGATCGTTACCTCGGAAAGTCCTGACATGTCGAAAGTCCAGATCGCCGCTCAAGACACCGAAGCCCGGCGAGAATCGCATCTGTTCTATCTGTCCAGCCTGCGCCGGCCGCTGATCGACCGCGCCGAGGGCATCTATATGTGGACGCAGGACGGCCGCCGCTTCATCGATGGATCGAGCGGCCCGATGGTCGCCAATATCGGCCATTCCAACCGCAATGTGCTGGATGCCATGAAGCGGCAGATGGACCGCGCCACCTTCGCCTACCGCCTGCATTTCGAGAACGAGCCGGCCGAAGAACTGGCACGCGAGCTGGCCGGCAAGTTGCCGGAAGGCATGGACCGCATCTTCTTCGTCTCGGGCGGCTCGGAGGCGACCGAATCCTGCATCAAGCTGGCGCGGCAATGGGCCGTCGCCACCGGACAGGCCAGCCGCTGGAAGGTGATCACGCGCTTCCCGTCCTATCATGGCGGCACGCTGGGTTCGCTGTCGATCACCGGCGACGATGCGCTGGCCGAAACTTTCGAGCCGATGATGCGGGTGATGCCGACCGTGCCGGCGCCGGATGCCTGGCGCGACCGCGACAATCTTTCGATGGAACAGCGCGGCATCCGCTATGCCGACATGCTGGAGGAGAAGATCCTGGCGGAAGGTCCAGACAGCGTGGTGGCCTTCATCATGGAGACGATCGGGGGTGCTGCGACCGCAGCGCTTGTGGCTCCCGACAGCTACTATCCACGCATCCGCGAGATCTGCGACCGCTACGGCATCCTGCTCATCCATGATGAAGTGATGAGCGGCGCCGGCCGTACCGGCAAATTCCTCGGCGGCGACCACTGGAACTGCAAGCCCGACATCGTCGCGTTGTCCAAGGGGCTAGGCTCCGGCTATGCGCCGCTTGGCGCGCTGGCCGCACCGATGCGGCTGGTGCAGCCGCTGCTTGCCTCAGGCGGCTTCCAGCACGGCCACACCTATGCCGGCAACCCGCTGGCCTGCGCTGCCGGGCTGGCTGTCCTTGGCGAAATGGATCGGCTCGACCTGATCGCCAATGCGGCTGCCATGGGCGACGTGCTGATGGATGGGCTGAAGGCGCTGTCCAAGCGGTTTCCGTTCATCGCCGACGTACGCGGCAAGGGCCTGCTCACAGGCGCCCAGATGGTTGCCGATCCCGAGACCTTGAAACCGATCGACCAGACCAAGAAGGCCACGCAACGGCTGCTCGACCTCGCCTATGAGCGCGGGCTGATCATCTATGGCCGCAAGGTCAAGGGCGGCGTCGACGGCGACAATTTCATGGTCGCGCCGCCGATGATCGTCACCAGGGAGCAGCTCGGCGAGATCATTTCCATCATCGGCGATTCGCTGGAGGCATTAGCCTCCGAGCTCGACCTGCCGGTCGAAGGGTAAGAGCATGGCCTCGCGAAAAGTCATCATCACCTGCGCCGTCACCGGCTCGGTGCACACGCCGTCGATGTCGCCCTATCTGCCGGTGACACCGGACCAGATCGCTGCAGACGCGATCGCGGCGGCCGAGGCCGGTGCATCGATCCTGCATCTCCACGCCCGTGACCCCAGGGATGGCCGCCCGACCGCCGATCCGGACGTCTATATGCAGTTCCTGCCGCGCATCAAGCAGGCGACCGATGCGGTGATCAACATCACCACCGGCGGCTCGTCGCTGATGACCTTGGATCAGCGGCTGGCTGCCCCTTTGCGCGCCGAGCCAGAAATGTGCTCGCTCAACATGGGTTCGATGAATTTCGCGCTGTTTCCCATGCTCGACAAGCCACGGGAATGGCAGCACGAATGGGAGCCGCAGCTGCTCGAAGCGACGCGGCATACAATTTTCAAGAACACCTTCGCCGACATGGAAGGCGTGCTGGAAAGGCTGGGCAAGGGCTGCGGCACGCGCTTCGAATTCGAATGCTACGATGTCGGCCATCTGTATTCGCTGGCGCATTTCCGCGATCGGGGCCTGGTGTCGGGACCGCTGTTCATCCAGTTCGTGCTGGGCATATTGGGCGGCATCGGCGCCGATCCCGACAATCTCGTCCATATGAAGCGGATCGCCGACAAATTGTTCGGCGACAGCTACCAGTTCTCGGTGCTGGCCGCCGGCCGCCAGCAGATGCCGCTGATCTCGATCGCCGCGGCCATGGGCGGCAATGTTCGCGTCGGGCTGGAAGACAGTCTCTATGACGGCCGCCAGCTGGCGAAATCCAATGCCGATCAGGTGCGCCGCATCCGTGGCATCCTCGATGGGCTGTCGCTGGAGGTTGCCACACCCACCGAAGCGCGCGACATGCTGGCGCTCAAGGGCGGCGACCGAGTGGCGTTTTGAGATGTGATTGATTGAGATGGTAGTGTCCAGTCCCGCCCCCCTCTGTCCTGCCGGACATCTCCCCCTCCAGGGGGGAGATTGGCAGCTTCTATCTCGCCGTCCATCCTACAACGCAGATGATTGGCGAAAGCCGTGGCAATATCCGATCTCCCCCCTTGAGGGGGAGATGTCCGGCAGGACAGAGGGGGGTGCCTTGGCGCCATACCTGTCTTGACCAGCCCAACAGCAGACGAAATCGTCCTCCGTCCCGGCAATATCGACGACGTCGCAACTATCCACGCGGCGATCCTGAAACTCGGCACCCACATCGGCGCGCCCGAGGAGATCATCTCGACGCATGACGATCTCAGAACTTACGGCTTTGGCGAGAAACGCGCTTTCTCCACCCTGATCGCCGAAGTCGGCGGCAACTTTGCCGGGCTCTGCCTGCATTTCCCCATCTTTTCGACCTGGATGGGGCGGCCTGGTGTCTATGTGCAGGACCTCTATGTCGAGGACCGTTTTCGCGGCCGCAAGATCGGCGAGCGGCTGCTGCGGCACGTCGCGGCACAGTGCCGGAGAGAAGGCGGCGTCTATCTCCGACTATCCGTCGATACCGACAATGAGGGCGCCAAAGCGTTCTATGAAAGGCTGGGCATCGCCTGGTCGAGCTACGAACAGACGCAGAAGATCATCGGCCAGGCCTTCTTTGCCTTCGCCGACTCGGCCGAAAATGGGGAGCAGGTATGAAGGCCTTCTATGCGGAGGAACAGAAGCGCCACGATCCCAAGGCCTTCCTGTCGAGCGGTGCCGCGAAGCCCAATCCGGAACAGCCTGAACGCGTCGAGAGATTGTTAGCCGGCGCAAAATCTGCCGGCTGTGCCATCGACCGGCCGCGCAATCATGGGCTCGGTCCGGTCGCGGCAGTGCATACGCCGGAATATCTCGACTTTCTTGAGCACATCTACACGCGCTGGCAGCGCATCGACGGTGCCTCAGCTGAAGTGATCCCCAACATCCACCCGATCGCGCGCAACGGCTCCTATCCAGCCTCGGCCGTCGGTCAGGCCGGCTATCACATGGCCGACACCGCCTGCCCGATCTCGGGCGAGACATGGCAGAGCGCGCTGTGGAGTGCCTGGAGCGCGGTCGAAGCCGCTGAAGCGGTGATGGCAGGCGCGCCGGCCGCCTACGCGCTGTGCCGCCCGCCCGGCCACCATGCCTTTGCCGATGTCGCCGGCGGCTTCTGCTTCATCAACAATTCGGCGGTCGCCGCACAGACCTTGCGCAGGACGGCGTCGCGGGCGGCGATCCTCGACGTCGACCTGCATCACGGCAATGGCACGCAAGGCATCTTTTACGCGCGGCCGGATGTGCTGACCGTCTCGCTGCATGCCGATCCGGTGCGCTTCTATCCGTTCTTCTGGGGCCATGCCGACGAGCGCGGCGAAGGGCCTGGCCTCGGCTACAATTTCAACCTGCCCTTGCCGCGTAAATCCGCCGACGCGTTGTTTCTGGAAGCGCTCGAGGTGGGGTTCCAGCGCATCCGTGCCTTTTCGCCAGACGCGCTGGTCGTGGCGCTCGGCCTCGATGCGTTCGAAGGCGATCCGTTCGGCGGACTTTCGGTGACGACACCTGGCTTCTCGCGCATCGGCGAGGCCATCGCAAAGCTCGGCCTGCCGACGGTCATCGTCCAGGAGGGCGGCTATCTCTGCGACGAACTCGGCGACAATCTCACCGCGTTCCTCACCGGCTTCGGCGGAAAGACGCGGTGACCTCGTTGCGACAGTGCGTCAGGGTCGTTGCTGCCTGAGCATGGCGATCACCCGGTGCACGCTCTCCAACGTCTCGTCGATTTCGGCTGTAGTGTTGTAGTGGGCGATGCCGATACGCACGACGCCTTGCTCGGCAGGAATGCCGAGTTGGTGGACGATCTCCCAGGCGTAGTTGTGGCCGGACCATAGGAAGATGTTTTCGGCGTTCATCTGCCGCACGATCGTCTCCGGCACGATGCCGTCGACGGTGAAGGACACCGTCGGCACGCGCTCGCCAATCCGCTTCGGATCGGTGATGCCGTGGATCGTCAAGCCCTCGATATCGGACAGGCCATCGATCAGCTGTTGCGCCAGCGGGTTTTCGTAGGCGATCGAGACTTCAAATGCCTTGGCGATCTTCTGCCTTCGCGATCCACCCTCGCCCGCTGCCGCGCCAAGGTCGGCAAAGTAGTCAACCGCGGCCGTGAGACCGGCCATCAACTCGATTTGCGGAGTGCCTAGTTCGAACCGCTCCGGCAGCCCATTCGACGAGCAGCGGCATTTGTAAGGTTTCAGGCCATCGATGACGTCGCGCCGCCCCCACAAAATGCCCATGTGCGGACCGAAGAACTTGTAGGCCGAGCAGATCAGGAAATCGCAGTCGAGCTCCCTGACGTCGATCAGGCCATGCGGAGCGAACTGCACGGCGTCGACATACACCAGCGCACCGGTCTGTTTCGCGATGGCGGTCAGCGCCTTCACCCGGTTGATCGAGCCGGTCAGGTTGCTGGCATAGTTCAAGGCGACCAATCGCGTCCTGCCTGAAAGCAGGCTAGCCAGCGTTGCCTCTTCGACCTGCCAGCTCTTTTCATCGAACGGCAGCCAGCGCACGACGAGCCCGAGATCCTCGGCCAGTTGCAGCCAGGGCGAGACGTTGCCCTCATGGTCCATACGGGTGAGGATGATCTCGTCGCCGGGCTGCATGGTGCGGCCGAGCGTGCGCGACATGTGATAGGTCAGCGTCGTCATATTGGCGCCGATGATGATTTCCTCGGGGCTCGCCGCACCGAGGAAATCGGCCATCGCCTGATGCGCGACGTCGACGACAGCTTGCGCGGCAATCGTCGTTTCGAAATAGCCGCCGAGGTTGGCATTGGTGGTCAAAAGACAGCGCGACACCGCATCCGCCACTGGCTGTGGTACCTGCGTGCCGGCAGGGTTGTCGAGATAGATGCGGCGACGGCCCTTGTCGGTCAGGGAAAGAGCCGGAAACTTTTCACGCACTGTCTCAACCGGAAAATTCATTGTCGCTCGCTCACTTGGAATTATCGAGTATTCGGCCACATCCAATCCGTTCAAGGACAGGGATTGCCGACCCGCTGGTGGATCGCATCCACCGCCTTCTGCATCTCTTCGGTCCAGACGATTTCCACGGAAGACAGCGCTAGGTCGAGCTGCGAAATGGTCGTCGCGCCGACGATGTTCGAGGTGACGAAGGGCCGGCTTGAGACATAGGCATTGGCAAACAATGCCGGCTCCAGGCCAAAGGCGCGCGCCAGCTCATTGTATTCGAGCTGCACTTGCGCCGCGTTGGGCGTCTCATAGCGCTGGCCACGATTGAACAGCTGCGAGCGCGACCCTTGCGGGCGCGCGCCATGATCGTATTTGCCGGTCAGATAACCCTGCGCCAGCGGCGAATAAGGAAGCAACGACACCTGCTCGCGCTCGCAGACCTCGGCGAGGTTCACCTCGAAGGTGCGGTTGACGAGATTGTAGGCGTTCTGGATCGACGCGACGCGCGGGCCAATACCCTTTTCAGCCTCGGCAAGGAACCGCATCACGCCCCAGGAACTCTCGTTCGACAGGCCGAAATGGCGGATCTTTCCCGCCTTCACCAGTTCGTCGAACACGGCAAGCGTCTCGGCGATCGGTGTTTCGTCGGCCGGTGCGCCGACAGAATCGGCGCGCGGCGATACGGCGCCGATGCGCGTCGAATTGGCGCCCCAGGGAATGTCCCGTTCCGGCCAGTGGATCTGGTAGAGGTCGATGTAGTCGGTGCCGAGCTTGGCCAGCGACTTGTCGATGGCGTCAAAAATATCGGCGCGCACCAGTTGCGACGGCCTGTCGCCGCGAAACCAGCTGTTGGCCGTGCGGCCGACAACCTTGGAGGCCAGGATCACCTTGTCACGGTTGCGGTTGACCTTCATCCAGCTGCCGATGATCTTTTCGGTCCGCCCTTGCGTCTCCGCTTTGGGCGGGATCGGGTAGAGTTCGGCGGTGTCGATGAAATTGACGCCGCGTGAAAAGGCGAGGTCCATCTGGGCGTGGCCCTCGGCCTCGGTGTTCTGCTGGCCCCAGGTCATGGAGCCCAGGCAGATCTGGGTAACAAGAAGATCGGTCCGACCGAGACGGCGTTTGTGCATGGAATTCTGCTCCGGAGGAAAAGCGTGCGCGGCTGCGCGGGGAGTAAGCCCATCCTACGGAAAGCAGAGGCACTCTCCAAGCCTCGCCAGGCCGACTTTTGCGTGAACCAGCGGCGTTTAGCGGCGAGCGCCGGCCACCGCACGCCGCTTGGCCTCGTCGATCAGCATGTTAGCCACCTGCATGCGGATCATAGCGCGCTGGCGCAGATGCGGGGCGACACGGTCGGGATGGTTGGCAAAGGCAAAGCTGCGGCGCATGCGGCCGAAATCGGCGATTTGCTTGGGCTGATTGAGGCCAAGTTCGACCGCGATGGATTCCGGATCGATCGGCGGCAGCTTTTCCTCAGGCTTTGGCTCCTCGCCGGCAAGAGCCAGTTTGGCATGATCGAGCAAGGCGGCGAATTCGGTCGCCAGATCGGCACCGGCCTCGCGATATTCGCTGGCAAAGCTGCTGCCAGAAACCTTGATACGGCCGGAATGGAGTTCATCGGCCACCGAGAGATAGTCGAACGGGATGGATGGACGAGCGCCGGCCTCTTCAATCCCGTCTCTCCCAATCTCGCCGCCCCTGTCGGAAGCGACGAAGAGGTCGTCGAGCAACGAAGCGAAATCCCGCTTGGCGCCAGTAGCGATGTCAGCCTCCCCCTTGCCCGACCGTGCAAGCCTCAGAGCTTAGAGCCGGCTCGTTAAAAATGCATGCCACCGATCTTAACGAATTTAGCCGTCGCGCAGGCTAGCCTCTTCGGCCTCTTCAGCCTCCTCAACCCCAACACAAAAAGCCGGACTGCACTTTCATGCAGTCCGGAATTCGCCAGGAGTGGCGAGGAAAAACCGGCCATGTAGCCAGCATTCAAGGCTACGATGCGCGTCGCGCAAAAGTTTCTGTCGATTAGGGAAATGGCGAAAGAAATTCGCCAAGACATGGCAGGCATGCAAATGCTGCACTGCACAATTGTCACGATTCACCTATATTGGCGGCTGTGGAGGACCAATTAAGGGGCTTGAATCATGGGTTTCTTCACTGAAATGTTCGCCCGGCCGCGGCCGCAGGAGCATCTGAGATACCGTTCGGCGCTCGCACTGCTTCATTCGATGAGCAGTGCCGACCGCGCTGACATCGGTATCAAACCCGCCGATTTTCCGCGCATTGCCCGCGAAATGTCCATTCGCTAACTGCCGTCGGAGTCGTCAGATGTCCCGGATCAGTCCGGGACATCTCGAAGACCTCAATCCTTTACAGCGCGCCCAGGAACGTCGCCTTGCCCAACGGCACGCCATTGTGGCGAAGGATGTCGTAAGCAGTGGTGAGGTGAAAATAGAAGTTGGGCATGGCCACATGCAGCAGATACTGCATGCCGGGCATCGAGCTTTCGCGTCCACCAAGCTTCAATTCGATGATCTTGTCGTCGGAGCCGTCGAACTCGGCAGCCGAAAATGACGCCAGAAGATCCAGGGTCTTCGTGATGCGGGCCTGGACATCGGCGAAACTCGCCTCATTGTCCTCGTATTTCGGCACCTCACGGCCGGCGAGCCGCGACGGCGCGCCCTTGGCATGATCGGTGGCGATCTGCACCTGCCTGGTCAAGGCGAACATGTCTGGCGCTAGCCGCGCCGTCAAAAAAACCTGCGGGTCGATCTTGCGGTCAAGCGCATTCTGTTCGGCGGTCGCAAGCACATTGGAAAGCGCTTTCAGCCTGACCGAAAACACGGGCACGGATGCCTCATACATCGATATCGTCACGTCAAATCTCCCTGTCCGGCCGAACGCCAGCGGACGCGACGTAGCGCCTTCGCGCACGATTCTTCAAGACCGCCGGCGCTGCGTCACCACGTTGCCGCAATCGCCATAGTAGAATCTCCTATCGAGCGGAGATTCCCGATGAGACGCGCCCTTCTCGCAGCGACTGCCTTTCTCTCCCTTGCCCCGATCGGCCAGACGACATTGGCCGCCGAAGATGCACCCGAAGCGCCCTATGTCGACGACCGGTCGAGCGCCGATGCGGTCGTCCGCTCGCTCTACAGCGCCATTAGCCGGCACGAATTCGCCCGCGCCTGGGGCTATTTCGGCGATACGAAGCCGGCAAAGGATTTCGACAGTTTCGTCAAGGGTTATGACGGCACAGACAAGGTCGAGGTCGCCACCGGTGCTGTTTCGGACGAGGGTGCGGCCGGCAGCATTTTCTACAACGTCCCGGTCGCCATCCGCGCCACCGACAAGAGCGGCGGCGAGAAGGTCTTTGCCGGCTGCTATACGCTGCGCCAGGTGAATGCCCAGATCCAGGCCGCGCCGCCCTTCGATCCGATCCACATCGAAAAAGGCGCGCTTAAACCCTCCACCGCCGATTTCGAAGAGGCGTTGCCGCCAAGCTGCGGCGACGGGCCGCCGCCGCCGAAGAAGGACACGGCATTGGAACAGGCCAAGAAGGCGTTTCTGGCGACGTATGGCGACCAATGCGACAAGCAATTCCTGGCCGATGAGCCGGAGGTCTTTTCGATCAAGTACAAGGACAAGAATGCGCAGCCCGGCGATCCTGACAAGGAAACGCGGCTGTTTCATTTTTCCTGCTCGGCCGCAGCCTATAATGAAAGCTCGATCTACTACATGACCGACGAGGTCTCGGGCGTACAGCAGTTGCAGTTCGCCGAACCCAAGATGGACATCCGCTACGAAAACAATGACAGCGACGGCAAATTACTGGGCATGAGCATCATCGGTTTCCAGACGACCGGCTGGGCGGTCAATTCCGACTATGACGAGAATGCCCACACGATCACCACGTTCAACAAATGGCGCGGCATCGGCGATGCGTCCGACGCGGGGACATATCTGTTCCGGAATGGCAATTTCTCGCTGGTCCAGTTCGACGTCGATGCGTCCTATGACGGCGAGGAAAATCCGCAGACGGTTGTCGACTACAACACTCCGCCGTGAGCCCGTACGGGCTTCCCGCGGTGTCGATCAAGGTGCCTTCGACAGCATCCAGTTGAGTGTACCGCGCCAGTCGGTCATGCGGATCGGCGTGCCATGGGTGCCGGTCTCGAAACGGACGAAACGCGTCGGATAAGTGTTCGACTTGGCCAGGATCGAGCGAAAGAAGGCTTCCTGCTTTTCCACCGGGAAAACCACGTCGTGGCTGCCCTGGCCGAAGAAGACCGGTACGCGGCGCTTGAAGGCTGGGCTAGTGAAAAAGCTCTCGTCCCACAGCGAGCCGAGCAGCAGCAAGCCGTTGATACGGCCGCCGGTGTCTTTGCGGGCAGCAAGCTTCCAGCACAGGGCGCCACCCATCGAGCCGCAGGCGACGAAGATTTTCGCGCCCGGCGATTGTTCGACATAGTGATCAATCAGGGCCGCCACCTGAGCGGCACCGGTGTCACCGAAATCGGAAAAATCCGGACTGAGGTAGAGGCCGCCATTGCCGGCCATCAGATTCTTGAGCCGGTTGAAATTGCCTCCGAAGGTGAAGTCGTCGACGCCCTGCTTGCGGCTGCCACCCTGCCCGTGCAGATAAAGCACGATGATACCGGCGCCCTCGGTCTTGCCGACGGCGACATGCCTGACATCGCCGGCATCGGTCTTCAGGAGCAGATCCTGCTGCACCTTGCGAACGCTGGTGTCGGTGTATTGAGCGTTCACCCGGCGCTCGGGCACCTGGTCACGCTGGTTGATGTCGCGCATCTCGCGGTAGTCGATGACGATGTAGGCACCATTGGTGTCGGACGACAGCGTGGTCGGATAGGCGAAGAGATCGTCCTTGAAGGGTTTTAATTCGAGAGCATTGGCGTGGGTGGCTGAAGAAACCAAGAAAAGCATTGCTGTGAGGAACGCGCGGCACGCCCCCCTCTGGCCTGCCGGCCATCTCCCCCTCAAGGGGGGAGATTGGATGCGCTTTCGGTTTTCGCCAATTTCCAAGGCCGCAGGATGGACGCTTCCATCGAAACTGCCGATCTCCCCCCTTGAGGGGGAGATGGCCGGCAGGCCAGAGGGGGGTAAATGCGCAAACGCAGAGGGAAAGAAACGAAAAGACATGGCCAAGGCATGCGTTTTTCGGCTTGGGTTTGTCAATCCTGCAGCACGCCGCCGGCGCCTTCCAGCGCCTCGCGGGTATCGACATCGACAGACGCCGCCGCGCCGATCTCAACATCGATGACATCGAGCCCTTCGGTCTCGACCAGATGGCGTGCGCCGGTGTCGCCTTCCAGATGGGCGATCGCCGGAAACAGCGAGCGCGGCAACAGCACCGGGTTGCCGCGCTTGCCGTCATGCGAGGCGCGAACCACCGAATTGCCGCCGGCCTTGCGGAAAGCTTCGATCAACCTGTCGAGGTCGTCGGACGCAATACCCGGCATGTCGCCGAGAACGATCATCACGCCGGCGGAGTCTTCCGGCAGGTACGCAATGCCGGCTTTCAGCGAGGTGGACAGGCCCTCAGCAAAGTCGGGGTTGTCGGCGAAGGTCACGTCGAGGCCCGCCAGCGCGGCGCGCACCCGCTCGCGCTGGTGGCCGGTGACGACAATTGTGCCCGATGCCTTCGAGCCGAGCGCCCGCTCAGCAGTGCGGCGCACCAGAGGCTTGCCGTCGAACAGCGCCTGGAGCTTGTTCGGCCCCCCCATGCGGCTCGACCGGCCGGCCGCCAGCAGCACGATGCCGACCTTGAGCTGACTTTTGGCCGGCAGCGGTTCGCGCGGCTGCGGCCGTGTCGGAATTTCCATCAGCAGCCCGCCGACGCCCATGCCGGCAATGTCCTTGGCGGTCACATCAAGGCCAGCGATCAACCGGTCCAATACCCAATCGAAGCCGTTCTCCTTGGGGCTGCGGGCGCAACCGGGTGCACCAATGACGCGCTTGCCGTCGAGCGTGCCCAGCACCAGCAGGTTGCCGGGGTCGACAGGCATGCCGGCGCGGATAACGGTACCGCCCGCCCTCTCGATCGCCGCCGGAACGACATCGGCGAAATCGCTCATCGCCGAGGCGCCGAAGATCACCACCATGTCGTTGTCGCGCGCCAGGGAGGCCGCGGCTTCCGCCACCGGTGCGATCTCATGCGGCGTGCGGCGCTCCGCCGTCAGCCTGCCGCCGGTGCGGCCGAGCCGGGCTTCGGTGACGCGCAGCGTCTTGTCGAGTACGGAAGGCTTGATGCCGGGCAGAACCGTCTGGATGACGCCGACACGGACCGGCTGGTAGGCATTGACGGCAAAGATCTCACCACCGGCGCAGATTTTTGTCGCGGCGTCGACCAGTGCCGAACTGACCGCGAAGGGGATGATCTTCACGGTCGCGACCATTTGGCCTTTCTCGACCGGCGCATGCTGCGCCAGCGTGGCGATGGTGATGGCCGGATCGATGGCATTGATAGCGTCGATGACAGCATTATCGACAGTGAAGATGCCCGACGCTTGGGCATGGAGATTGACCCGCCCGGTCGCGGCCGACCTGGCCTCGATGCCGCGAAAGGCCATGCTGTCAGCGATCGCCTGCGCGGCGGCATCCTCGCCGAGGTCGTCGGCGGCCAGCACCGCCGCAACGACTTCAGAAATGCCGGCGGCCCGCAGCAGCGCGACATCTTCGGCGCTCAACCTGTGCGCCTTGCGAAAGCGGCGTTCACCAGCCGTGGTGGCATGCGCCAGCACCGCGCCTTCGGCCGTATCGATCGGGATCGGCCCGAACTTCACGCTGCCGCGCCTTTAACTTCCACACCGCGCGAGCGAAAGGCATGGATCGCTTGCGCAAGGACCGCAACGGCGATCTCGGCCGGGCTGGCTGCACCAATATCAAGCCCGATCGGCGCATGAATACGCGCAATCTGGTCGGCGCTCGCGCCCAGCGCCAGCAGGTGTTCGACCCGCTTGGCATGCGTCTTCCGGCTGCCAAGGGCGCCAACATAGAAACAGTTGGCGTCGAGCGCGATCTTCAGGGCGAAATCGTCGATCTTCGGATCATGGGTAACGGCGGCCAGCGCTGTATAGCTGTCGAGTGGCTGACGCTTCAGCACGTCCTCGGGCCATTCGGCATGGAGCGCGACGTCTGGAAATCGGTCCGGCGTGGCGAAAGCGGTGCGGGGGTCGATGATCTCTACGGGGTAACCGGCGATTTTCGCCATCGGCGCCAGCGCCTGGCTGATATGGACAGCGCCAATCACGACCAGACGCGGCTGCGGCAGATGCGCATTGAGAAAGAAGGTCCGCCCCTCGGCCTCGACCGAACCGGAATTGCCAGTGCGAAACGCCCTGGCGATCGCGGCGCCGCGATCGCCAGCGACCTGATCGCCCTCACGCACGATGCGGTTGCGACCGTCACCGAGATCAGTGACCAGGATCGCCGCGCGGCGAGCGCGGCGTTCGGCGTTGAGCGTTTTCAGCGCATAGGGATCCATCCGAGATCAGCCGAGCCTTTCGACATACACCTTGATGCGGCCGCCACAGGACAGGCCGACCTGCCAGGCGGTTTCGTCGGCAACACCGAACTCAAGCATTTTTGCCTTGCCGCTGTCGATGACGTCGATCGCCTCGGTGACAACAGCGCCTTCGACGCAGCCGCCCGAGACGGAGCCGTGGAAATTGCCGTCGGCGTCGATGACCAGATGGCTGCCTGCGGGTCGGGGCGCGGAACCCCAGGTCTCGACCACTGTCGCGATGGCCACGTCCTTGCCGTCCTTCATCCAGCCCTCTGCGATGATCAAGGGGTCGCGGGCCTCATCCAGATAAATGCTGTTTTCCATGACCGTTTTTCCAGAAGTCTGTTTTTCTCGAGGATCTGTTTTTCGGATGAGAAAGATATGGTTATGCGGCGTGCCTCGCGCCAGCCTCCAGCCATCGGCGCGGATCGACCGACTGTGCCGATTTCTTGTCCAGCGACGCGCAGAGATCGGCGAGCGCATCGAGATTGTGCACCGAGCGGAATTCGTCGACATGCGGCAGCATCGCCATGACGCCACGGGCGCGCGCCTGAAAACCGTCGAAACGCAGCAATGGGTTCAGCCAGATCAGCCGCCGGCAGGATTTGTGCAGACGCTCCATTTCCTCCGACAGGCCGGCGACATCGTCGCGCTCCAGCCCGTCGGTGATCAGAAGCACCACCGCGCCCTGCCCCAGCACGCGGCGCGACCATATCAGGTTGAACTCGGCCAGCGTATCGCCGATGCGGGTGCCGCCTGACCAGTCCTTGACCGCCGCCGAGCAGTCGGCAAGGGCGGCATCGGGGTCGCGATGGCGCATCTGCCGGGTCAGGTTGGTGAGCCGGGTGCCGAAAACAAAAGTGTGCACGCGCCGGCGTTTTTCGGTCAGCGCATGCAGGAAATGCAGGAAGATGCGTGTGTACTGGCTCATCGAGCCGGAAATGTCGGCCAGCACCACCAGCGGCGGATGGACTTCGCGGGCTGAACGGAATTTCGGCAGGATCAATTCGCCGCCTGTGCGCGCTGCCGAACGCATCATGGCGCGCGGATCGATGCGGCGGCCATGCGCATCAGCCTTGAAGCGCCGCGTCCGCACCATGTCGAAAGGCAGCCGCAACTGCGCGATCGCCTTCTTTGCGTCGGCCATCTCGGTCGCGTTCATCTGGGCAAAGTCCTTGCCGCGCAGCACCTCGTTGCCGGAAAAGGTGAAGCGGGCGTCGACCTCGATCTCAGGGATTTCCTGAGCCGGCTGGTTCTTCTGGTGGCCTTCGAACATCGCCTGGCTGACACGGTTTTCGGGTGTGCGGGGGTTCTGCTGTTCCCTGTTGTCGGGCGCCACGGGCGAAAACATCGCCAGCATCTTTTCGATCAGCTCGCGCGACTTCCAGAACAGCCGGAAGGTTTCGTCGAAAGTGGCGTGATCCTCATGTCTGGACACCAGCACGGCGTGCAGCGTCCAGTAGAAATCGTCGCGCGAACCGATGCCGGCGACGAGCACCGCTTCGATGGCATCCTTGACCGAGGCGGGCCCGACCCGCATGCCGGCCTTGCGCAGAGTGCGGGCGAAATAAACGATATTGTCGGCGATCCGCCCGTCGGCCTTCGCTTGTTTCGGTTCCTGGATCGGCATCGCCTACTCCGCCGCCGAAAGCTCGGCCTTCACCTCGTTGAGGATGCGCCGGCCTTCGCCCTGTTCGATGCGGGCAATGTCGTCCTGGTATTTCAACAGCACGCCGATCGTGTCGGAGACGGTTTCAGGATCGAGCGCCACCTTGTCGAGCTCGGTCAGCGCGCCGGCCCAGTCAATGGTTTCGGCAACGCCCGGCACCTTGAACAGCTCGATCTGGCGCAGCTTCTGGATGAAGGAGACCACTTCGGCCGAAAGCCGCTGGTTGGCTTGCGGCACCTTGCGGCGCACGATCTCCAGTTCGCGCTCAGCATTGGGATAGTCGACCCAGTGATAGAGGCAGCGCCGCTTCAGCGCATCGTGGATCTCGCGGGTGCGGTTGGTGGTGATGATGACGATCGGCGGCTCGTCCGCCTTGATGGTGCCGAGTTCAGGCACCGTCACCTGGAAGTCCGACAGGATTTCGAGCAGGAAGGCTTCGAACGCCTCGTCGGTGCGATCGAGCTCGTCGATCAGGAAGACCGGAGCAGCCCCGGCCTTGCCGGTCAGCGCATCGAGCACCGGGCGGCGGATCAGATATTTTTCGGAGAAGACGTTGCGCTCCATCGCGGAGCGCTCGACCTTGCCGACCGCCTCCTCCATGCGGATCTCGATCATCTGCGCGGCGTAGTTCCACTCATAGACGGCGGACGAGACGTCGAGGCCTTCATAGCACTGCAGGCGGATCAGCCGACGGCCGAGCGCCTGCGCCAATACCTTGGCGATTTCGGTCTTGCCGACGCCGGCCTCGCCCTCGAGGAACAGCGGCCGCTTCATGCGCAGCGACAGGAACAGCACGGTCGCCAGCGACCGGTCCGCTACATAGTCCGCGCCGGTCAGGAGATCGAGCGTCTCGTCGATCGTCCGCGGCGCGGCGCGCGGTTTCAGCTCGGTCATTCTTTCTCCGTGAACGCCGCCGCTCCGCTTTCCAGAACGTGGTAGCCGCGGGCGTGGTAGATCAGCGGCCGCAAATTATCGCCCATCCGAAGGCCTGTCACCTTGCCAAAAAGCACACGATGCGTGGCCAGGTCCTTGGTGTCGATCAATTCGCAGTCGAACACGGCGAGCGCGCCCTTCAGAGTTGGCGCGCCGGTGGAGATCTCGTCCCATTCGCCAAGCGCGAAGCGCTCCTCGACCGGCAGGCCGGTGATGCCGGAAAACCCGATCGACAGCGGCTCCTGGTGCGAGGCCAGCGTGTTCAAGGCAAATTTGCCGTTTTTTACGAACGGCTCATTCTTGGGATTTTCACGGTTGAGACAGACCAGAATGGTCGGCGGTGTATCCGACACGGAACAGGCCGCAATCACCGTCGCACCGCGCTTGCCGGCCGGCCCATCGGTGGTGACAACATGGACGTGGCCGGCAAAATGGCTCATGGCGTCGCGGTAGGCCTGCGGCCCAATTTCGTTCTTCTTCAGCACCGTATATTTTCCATGGTCAGGATCCTACCGACATATATGGCCATACATAGCCTGCCACAAGCGAAGTGCTTGAGCCATATCCCGAAATTCGCGTGTTGCACCAAGGTCGGGCAGGCTTTAGGTCTTGGCGATAAATAGGTGCCAGCAGCATAAGACCGGCACAGAGGACCTCATCGCTCGAATGCGACCCAGGACAAGAACGATAGCGGCGCTGTTCTGGCTGTTTCTGGCCAGTGATGCGAATGCCCAGACGCTGGTGGTCGGCGTCTCAGCGTCTCTCTCTGGACCATCGGCCATTCTCGGCAAGCAGATCGAGGCCGGCACCGGTCAGGCGGCCCTAGCAAACGGCATAGAACTCAAGATCGTGGATGACGCCTGCACTGCGGACGGAGGCGCTGCGGCGGCCAGGGAATTCGTCGCAGCCAAGGTCAATGTCGTGGTCGGATTCCTTTGCACCGAGGCGATCGAGGCGGCGATGCCGATCCTGAAGGATGCCAACATTCCAGTCATTACCGTTGGCGTGCGAACCGAAAGCCTGACCGACCGCCGCGTCAAGACCGGCTGGCCGGTCTATCGTCTCGGGCCACGCGGCGACGATGAGCGTAACGCCGTCGCCTCCACCCTCACCCATCTGTGGCAAAGCGAGCTGTTCGCCGTCATCGACGACGGCACCATCTATGGCCGCGAAATCGCCGAGACGTTGCGGGCGGCCGCCGAGCAGGCAGCGCTGAAACCGGTATTCGTCGACACGTTCCGGCCGCAGCTCGACAATCAGATCGGCATGATCGGCCGGCTGAAGAAGGCCGGCGCCACGCATGTGTTTGCCGGCGGCGACGGCGACGACATAGCCATCATGGGCCGGGATGCAGCACAGCTCCAGGCCGGCATCGTCTTTGCCGGCGGGGAGAACCTCCGCACACCGACCGGAGACGTGCCCTATGCCGTGGGAACATTGATGATCGCACCGCCGGAATGGGCCGATGTCGCCGACCCCAAACTATTGTCGGCCTTTGCCACGCAGAAGGTCGTGCCCGACGGTTATACGCTGCCCGCCTACGCGGCTATCGAGATCGCCAAAACGGCGTCAACCTTGTCCGAGGGCTCGGGCAAGCCACTGACCGAGGCCCTGACCGGACAGGATTTCACCACTGCGATCGGGCCGATCCGCTTTGATGCAAAAGGCGACCTCAGCCAGAGCCCCTACCGCGTCTTCCGATTCGACGGCACGCGCTTTGCGCCTTTGGAAAGCAACTGATGTTTCGCACCGGCCCGCGCAACCTGATCACCGACGTTGCCGGACTGCGCGTCGGCAACGCGTCCGATGCCAAGCTGAAGTCCGGCGTGACGACCGTGCTCTGCGACGGACCGACGGTGGCCGGCGTTCAGATCCTGGGCGGCGCGCCGGGCACCCGTGAGACCGACCTGCTCGAACCGCACAATTCGGTCGATGTGGTGCACGCCGTGGTGCTTTCGGGCGGTTCGGCTTTCGGCCTCGACGCTGCATCCGGCGTGCAGGCGGCGCTGCGCGAACGCGGCATCGGCCTGGAGGTCGGAGGCTGTCGCGTGCCGATCGTGCCGTCGGCGTTCCTGTTCGACC